>NZ_JBDJKU010000012.1:0-79348 GCF_039673015.1 Stenotrophomonas sp. TWI1409 | reverse complement strand
GCAGTCGAGCATGGCTCGACTCTACAAGGCCAGATCCAACGCAGTCGAGCGTGGCTCGACGCTACAGAACTACTTGGCTGACACCCGCCACACCACGTCGCCCACGTCATCGGCGACCAGCAATGCACCCTCGGCATCCATGGCCATGCCCACTGGCGCGCCCATCAGCGTCTTCTCGTCCTTGGAGGCGAAACCACTGACCACGGTCTGCGGCCGCCCGGTCGGCTTGCCGTCCTTGAACGGTACGTAGACCACTTCGTAACCGCTCAATGGTGAGCGATCCCAGCTGCCGTGCTCGCCGATGAAGGCGCCGCCGTGGTACTGCGCCGGCAGTGCCTGGCCGGTGTAGAACAGCAGGCCCAGCGGTGCCACGTGCGAGCCGATGGCGTAGTCCGGCGTGATGGCTTTCGCCACCAGGTCCGGCCGCTGCGGCTGCACGCGCTCGTCCACGTGCTGGCCGTAGTAGCTGTAGGGCCAGCCGTAGAAGCCATCTTCCTTCACCGAGGTGAGGTAATCAGGCACCAGGTCGGCACCGATCTCGTCGCGTTCGTTTGCCACCGCCCACAGCTTCCCGGTGCTCGGCTCCCAATCCAGCCCGGTCGGGTTGCGGATGCCCGACGCAAAGATGCGGCTGCCACGCGTGGCCACGTCCACTTCCAGCACCACCGCGCGGCGATATTCAACGGCCAGGCCGTTCTCGGTGATGTTGCTGTTGGAGCCCACGCCCACGTACAGCTTGCTGCCGTCACGGCTGGCCAGCAGTTCCTTGGTCCAGTGGTGGTTGATGGTGCTGGGCAGGTCGGTGAACTCGCGGCCCTTGTCGGACATGCGGGTTTCGCCCGGCACGTAGTGGTACTGCATGATGTTGCCGGTGTTGGCCACGTACAGCGTGTCGCCGATCAGCTGGATGCCGAACGGCGAATGCAGGCCTTCGATGTAGACATGCTGGGTCCAGTTGTTCGTGCCCGGCGTGCGGCGCAGCAGGGTGACCCGGTTGCCGCCCTTCCCGGCCTTGCCCGAGCGCGCCTTCACCTTGCCGGCGATCCACTGCTTGGGCGTGGTGACCGGTTCTTCGCCGGGGCCATTGCCCTCCACCACCAGTACATCGCCGTTGGGCAGCGTCAACAGTCGCCGCGGATGCTGCAGGTTGGCGGCGATGCGTTCGATCTTCAGGCCTTCGGCCACGGTGGGTGACTGCCCATCGGCCCAACCCACGCCACGAGGCACCTGCATCGGCGGCATCAGGAAGTTCTTAGGTGCTGGCAACGGCGGCTTCGCACCGGATTGGTCGGTGGGGTGGTACTCGGCCTTGCCCGCGCAGGCCGACAGCATCACGGCCAGCGCCAGGGCGCCCACGGTGGGCAGGATGTGCTTAGCCATGACGACCTCCCTGCAGCACCGGCGGCTGCAGCGACAGCAGGATCAGGCCCAGCGCGATCAGGGCCACGGTCAGCGCCGACAGGATCGTGCCCGGCACGGCAACGGCATACGCATCGCGGCTGTGCACGAAGGCATTCCAGATCGCCAGCAGCACCGCGACCAGGTTGAGGAAGAAGTCGATACGGTCGATTCGCGTGGCGGTGCCGTTGCGGCGCCAGACCGTGAACAGGTTGATCAGGCGCGGAATGATGGCGATCAGCAGGCCGAAGGTGATCAGCCAGGCGGCGGCCTTGCCCCACATCACCTCGGCGCTGTTGAGATAGATCGCGTCGAAGATCAGCGCGCCGACGAAGAAGCCGAAGGGTATCGGGTTCAACAGGCTGAACAGCGTGGTGCCGAGGCCGCGATGGGCCTGGGCCAGAGGGTTGACCATCATCGTGCTCCGATGCGGAAGGGTGCACGGGCTGTAGTAGCACAGCCGGATGTGAGGGGGCGCGATGATGCCGGGTAGATCCACGCCATGCGTCGATACGCGTGCCAACCAAGGTGGGCACCTACCAGATGCGGGCCGCTGCAGTCGTCATTACCCCACGGCATAAGCGTTTGTGACGCAATCGGCACATCTGCAGATTGGGAGTGTGAAGAGGTAGGGGGTTGTTCGTTGTGTCGCGTTTGGCTCGTTGCGATGGGGCAGTTCCGCCCCGCCGTCCTGCCATGCCGATTCACAACAGAAGGATTCGTGTATGAAGCGACACACGCAACGCTCCGCGCCACCGCGCTCCGCGCGCCTGGCCCTTGCCACTGCCCTGGTGCTGGGCAGCCTGGCCGTCACCGCCCAGGCCCAGCAGGCCGATCCGCTGGCCGGGCGTCAGTGGCATCTGCTCAACACCGGACAGGCCGTACTGGGCGATACCCTGCCGGTGGCTGGCAACGATCTGAACGTGGATGGCCTGTTCCGCAATGGCATCCGTGGCCAGGGCGTCACCATCGCCATCGTCGATGACGGCCTGCAGATCGCACACCCGGACCTGGCCGCCAACGTTGCGGCGGTCGCGGGCAAGAACTTCGCCAACCAGAGCAACAACCCCTCACCGTCCAATCCGGACCGCGACAATCACGGCACCATGGTCGGCGGCATCGCCGGTGCGGTGGGTGCAAACAATCTGGGCGTGCGCGGCGTGGCCTCGGCGGCCACCCTGAAGGGCTTCAATTTCCTGGCCTCCAATGCCCAGGGCAATTCGAATTCCAACATCGAGTACTCGTGGTGGGACGGCGCCGAAGTGGCCGACGTAGGGGTCTTCAACAACAGCTGGGGCTCCAGCCCGGGCAACCCCAACCTGCCGCTCGCCTATAGCCAGAACGACATCGCCGCCTATGAGCAGGCCATGTCCGGCACCCGTGGCGGGCGCGGTGGCATCTACGTGAAGGCCGCAGGCAACAATCACAACAACGGCGCACGCTCGGATGGCACCGACATCTGCTCGGCAGACACCAAGAACCGCAACACGGGTTGCATTCCGGCCGGCCGCGACCCGCGTAACAACCTGTTCAACGTGATCACCGTTGCCGCCGTGCGCGCCGATGGCGTGCGCTCTTCCTACTCGTCCACCGGCTCGGCGCTGTGGGTGTCCGGCTTCGGCGGTGAGAATGGTTGGCAGCGGCAGGTCGTGCCGGGGCAGCTGGCGATCCGCTACGATCCGGCCATCCTTACCACCGATGTCACCGGCTGCGCGCAGGGCAGCAACAAGAACACGAGCCTGCGCAACACCTTGGACGGCGACCAGTCTGCCATCGACAGCACCTGCAACTACACAGGCAAGATGAACGGCACTTCGGCGGCCACGCCGATGGTGTCGGGCGTGGCGGCACTGCTGCTGGAGACCAACCCGAACCTGTCCTACCGCGATGTGAAGTACATCCTGGCCACCACCGCCACCCGCACCGATCCGAACCGGGCAGCGGTGACCCACTCCGACGGCCGCGTGCTGGTGCCGGGCTGGACGGTGAATGCCGCCGGCCGTGCCTACAGCAACTGGTACGGTTTCGGTGTGGTCAATGCAGCACGCGCGGTACAGGTCGCAGAGGACTTCCAGCCGCTGGGTGCACTGGTGGATAGTGGCTGGCGCAACACGACGCGCACTGTGGCCATCGGCAATACCTCGGCGGCCGCGGCGCGCCTGACCTTCCAGCTCGCCAACGGTGCACGCAACATCGAGAGCGTGCAGCTCGGCTTCCGCGTCAACCACAGCAACACCCGCCAGCTGCAGTTCGTGCTGATCTCGCCCAGTGGCACCCGCAGCGTGGTGCAGCCGGCATTCACTGCCATCGGCTCTGGCCTCAACGGCGTGCAGCGCAACTTCACCAACTGGGACCTGCTGTCCAGCAATGCCTTCCTGGATGAGAACGCCACGGGCACCTGGACACTGGAAGTAACCGACCTGGGGCAGGCCGCGAACGCAGCATCGCGTGGCAACCTCGAATTCTTCAAGATCCGCGTTCTGGGGCACTGATGATGAAGACGACCATTCTGTTGAGCACCCTCGCCCTCGCGGCGATGACCACCACCGCCTGGGCACAGAGCTCGGGCCAGACACCTCCGGCGAAGACCTTGTCGACCGTAGACACGCAACAGTTGAAGGCGGAGGCCACTGGCCGTTCGTTCAATGTGGGCGGCTCGCGCTTCCAGCTGGCACCGTCGGCAACCGTGCAGCAGGCCAGCGGCGGCCAGTTCCGGATCACCACCGGGGCTGATGCCAGCGCGGCGGCCGTCGGCACCCGCAGCAAGCGGTCCACGGATGCGTCTACCGGTGTGGCCGCACGTGCGGATGCCGGTGCCAGCAAGTTTGCGGCCGCTGTCTCCAACGATGGCGCACCGGTCGTGGCGACCTCGCGGGTCAAGGTGTTCTTCACCGATGCGGCTTCGGCGCAGCGTGCGGCCACCGCCACCGGCGGCACCGTGGTGAAGGTATCCAAGGCCTCGGGCCGCGCGATTGTGGAGTATCCGTCGGTGAACGCGGCACTGGATGCGACCACCAAGCTGCTGTCGACTGCCGGCATCAAGGCAGCCGAGCCGGACGTGGTGCAGTGGGAAGAAACCAAGTAAGGCGTTGAGTGGTGCCCCCGGCCGGTTGGCTCTCCTGGCCGGCCGGGGGATTGGTGTGTGGGGGTGTGCCGACCAACGGTCGGCATCCACCAGATTCATTCACCGCGTGTCGACCAAGCTCGACACCTACCGGGCGGCGAGCGTGTCGCTTTGCTTGAGGTGGCAGCTGGCCAGCGGGCCGTTGCCGGCGGCCGGATGGCCAGGCTCCAGCAGCAGGCGCTGCACGTCCGAGAACAGCTTGTCCACCGGCATGCCGTAGGGCGCGAACAGGCGCAGACGGCCTTGGCGATCAAACACGTAGCCGCCGGCGATATGGCTCATGGTGTAGGTCTCCGGCACCTGGCCGGGTTCCTTTTCGTAGAACGCCTTGAAGTCGCTGGCCATCGCGGCCAGTTGTGCTTCGTTGCCGACCAATGCGATCGCCTTGGGGTCGAACGCTTCCACGTAGGTGCGGGCGACTTCGGGCGTGTCGCGTGCGGGATCGACGCTGACGAACACCACCTGCAGCTGGTCGGCATCCTTGCCCATCAGGTGCTTGACCTGGCTGAGCTCGACCATGGTGGTCGGGCACACGTCCGGGCAACTGGTGAAACCGAAGAACAGATAGGTCACCTGTCCCTGCAGGTCCTTCGGCCCACGCACGGTGCCGTGGCTGTCGGGCATCGACCACTGCTGGCCGAGCTCTTCGCAGGCGATGTCCTTGGAATAGAAGTCCATGCGCGACTGCGCACTGCAGCCGGCCAGCAGGCCGATGGCCAGGCCTGCCAGCAGCGGCAGGCGGAAACGGGGAGAGAACAACGAACGGGCAACAGCAGCAGGACGCTTCACGGGTACCACCAACGCAGACGCGGGCGGGGTCTCGGTCAGGCCTGCCCGTGGGGGAAAGAGGACGGAGGTGCCGGGGTGATCGCGCGGTCCATGCCGATCACCCCGGCCACGGTCAGTTGATCATCATGTGGTAGTGCATGCTCCAGATGATCCAGACCGACAGTGCGACGACGATGAACAGGATCACCAGGGTGAACACGAAGCTGGCCAGGTTCCAGCCACCTTCGGACTTGCGGTCCATGTGCAGGAAATAGACCAGCTGTACCAGGATCTGCGCCACCGCGAAGCCGACCAGCAGGAACAGCGTGAGCGGCCGCGACAGCACCGGGTTCATCACCAGCGCGAACGGCACCACGGTCAGCAGCGCGCACAGCACGAAGCCGATCAGGTAGGACTTGGTGGAGCCGTGCGCATTGCCGGCGCGCGAGGTTTCGACGTGGGCCATGTCAGAAGGCTCCGATCAGGTAGACGAAGGTGAAGACGCAGATCCACACCAGGTCCAGGAAGTGCCAGAACAGGCTCAGGCACGACACGCGGGTGATGTTGGTCGGGGTCAGGCCGCGGCGGTAGACCTGGTGCATGACCACCGCCATCCAGATCAGGCCGCTGGCCACGTGCAGGCCGTGAGTGGCGACCAGCGCGAAGAACGCCGACAGGTAGGCACTGGTGCTGGGGCCTGCGCCTTCGTGGATCAGGTGCGAGAACTCGTAGATCTCCATGCCGATGAACGAGGCACCGAGCACGAAGGTCACGCCCAGCCAGCGCAGCACTGCCGAGGTATCGTGGCGATGCATCGCCAGCACGGCCTGGCCGTAGGTGATGCTGGAGACCAGCAGCAGGAAGGTCTCGGCCATCACGAACGGCAGCGAGAACAGCTCCTTGCCGGTGGGGCCGCCGGCGTAGGCGGTGCTGAGCACCGCGTACGAGGCGAACAGCGAACCGAACAGCACCAGGTCGGACATGAGGTAGACCCACATGCCGAACACCTTCATGCCGCCCTGTTCGTGGCCATGGTCGTGTTCGTGGTGGTCCTCGTGCGCCTGCGTGTCGCTGGCCAGCTCGGGGCGGGTCAACAGGTTCATGCGCGTACCTCCTTCAGCTTGGCCAGGTTGGCCGCTTCGGTGCGCGCCACCTCTTCGGAACTGACGTAGTAGTCCACGTCCTCGTCATAGGACCGCACGATCAGGGTCACGATCATCGCGATGAAGCTGGCTGCGGCCATCCACCAGATGTGCCAGACCAGGGCGAAGCACAGCACCAGGATCCAGATGTTGAGGATCAGCGGCACGCCGGTGTTCTTCGGCATGTGGATCGGTGCGTACTTCTTCGGCGGCGGCGGCAGGCCACGCTTCTTCGCTTCGTGGAAGGCATCCAGCTCATCGGCCTTGGGCACCACGGCGAAGTTGTAGAACGGCGGCGGCGACGGCGTGGCCCATTCCAGCGTGCGTGCGTTCCACGGGTCACCGGTCAGGTCCAGGTTGCGCTTGCGGTCGCGCACGCTCACGTAGATCTGTACCAGCATCAGGATGATGCCCGCGAACACGAACAGTGCACCGATGAAGGCGGCGATCAGGTACGGCGTCCACGCCGGGTTGTCGTACTGGTTCATGCGGCGGGTCATGCCCATGAAGCCGAGCATGTACAGCGGCATGAAGGCCAGGTAGAAGCCGATCACCCAGCAGGCGAACGACCACTTGCCCAGGCGCTCGTTGAGGGTGAAGCCGAACACCTTCGGGAACCAGTAGGCGAAGCCGGCCAGGTAGCCGAACAGCGCGCCGCCGATGATGGTGTTGTGGAAGTGCGCGACCAGGAACAGGCTGTTGTGCAGCAGGAAGTCCGCGCCCGGAATGGCCAGCAGCACGCCGGTCATGCCACCGATGGTGAAGGTGACCAGGAAGGCGATGGTCCACAGCATCGGCACGCTGAACTCAACGCGACCGCCGTACATGGTGAACAGCCAGGTGAAGATCTTCACGCCGGTGGGAATGGCGATGATCATCGTCATGATGCCGAAGAAGGCATTGACGCTGGCACCGGAGCCCATGGTGAAGAAGTGGTGCAGCCAGACGATGAACGACAGGATGCCGATCGCCAGGGTGGCGCCCACCATCGACTTGTAGCCGAACAGCTTCTTGCGCGCGAACGTGGCGGTCACTTCAGAGAAGATGCCGAACGCCGGCAGCACCAGGATGTACACCTCCGGATGGCCCCAGGCCCACACCAGGTTCACGTACATCATCGGGTTGCCACCCAACGTGTTGGTGTAGAAGTTGAAGTCCAGGTAGCGGTCCAGGGTGAGCGCCCCCAGCGCCACGGTCAGGATCGGGAAGGCGGCGATGATGATCACGCTGGTGACCAGCACGGTCCAGGTGAACACCGGCATCTTCATCAGGGTCATGCCCGGCGCACGCATGCGCAGGATGGTGATGAACAGGTTGACGCCGGTCAGCAAGGTGCCGATGCCCGAAGCCTGCAATGCCCAGATGTAGTAGTCCACGCCCACGCCTGGACTGAACTCGATGCCCGACAGCGGCGGATAGGCCACCCAGCCGGTCATGGCGAATTCGCCAACGCCCAGCGAGATCATCATCAACGCGGCGCCGACCACGAAGATCCAGAAGCTGAAGGCGTTGAGGAACGGGAACGCCATGTCGCGCGCGCCGATCTGCAGCGGCACGATGATGTTCATCAGGCCGACCACGAACGGGGTGGCCACGAAGAAGATCATGATCACGCCGTGCGCGGTGAAGATCTGGTCGTAGTGCTCAGGTGGCAGGAAGCCGTCACTGCCCGGGCCAGCCGCGGCCAGCTGCGCGCGCATCATCAGCGCATCGGCAAAGCCGCGCACCAGCATGACCAGCGCTACCACCACGTACATGATGCCGATCTTCTTGTGGTCCACGGTGGTGAACCAGTCACGCCACAGCGGGCCCCACAGCTTGAAGTACGTCACCGCGCCGAGCAGCGCGAGGCCACCCAGCACCATGGCCGCCAATGTGACCACGACGATCGGCTCGTGCAGCGGCACGGCCTCCCACGTCAATTTACCCAACATGTTCGTTACTCCTGGGAAACCTGGGCACCGCCGGCAGCGCCCGCCGGGGTCGCAGCAGCGGTGTTCTCACCAACGCCGATGAACTGGTCGATGACCTTCTTGAACAGCAGTGGTTCAACACTGGAGAAGTGCTGCACCGGTGCGTTCTTCGACGGTGCGGCCAGCGCCTTGAACTGCGTGAAGCTGAGCGCGTCCGGCGCGCTGCGCACCTCGGCCACCCAGCGCTCGAAGTCTTCGTTGCTGCTGGCGGTGGCGATGAACTTCATGTTCGAGAAGCCATGCCCGCTGTAGTTGCCGGACATGCCGCGGAACTGGCCGGGCTCGTTGGCGATCAGGTGCAGCTGCGTGCGCATGCCGGCCATCGCGTAGATCTGCCCACCCAGCTGCGGGATGAAGAAGGTGTTCATCGTCGAGTTGGAGGTGATGTTGAACGCCAGCGGGCGGTCGACCGGGAAGTTGAGCTGGTTGACCGTGGCGATGCCGAGGTCCGGATACACGAACACCCACTTCCAGTCGGTGGCGATCACGTCCACGTGCAGCGGCTCACCGGCCACGTCCAGCGGCTTGTAGGGGTCCAGCTCGTGGGTGGACTTCCACACGATCACCGCCAGCACCGCGATGATGATCAGCGGCACGCCCCAGACCACGATCTCCACTTTGGTGGAGTGCGACCAGTCAGGCATGTATTTGGCTTTGGTATTGCCGGCGCGGTAGCGCCAGGCGAACACGAAGGTCAGCACGATGGCCGGTATCACCACGATCAGCATCAGGCCGATGCAGATCAGGATCAGGTCGCGCTGGGCGAGCCCGACCATGCCCTTCGAATCCAGCAGCACCCAGTCACAGCCCGACAGGCCGACGCAGGCCAGGGCGACCAGCGCCAGGCGGATGCGGTTCCAGCAGATATTCATTGGAGGTCAACCCTGTTGAAGAAGCGCGCTTGACCGGCTCGCCTGCGCGCAGCGCCCGGGCGTGGAGCGGCTACACTGTGGGTACGAGGTCGCCTACAAGCAGGCGAACCACTCCAATCAAGCCCATACAAGATACATCATTGTATGGACTTGTGCATCTGCACGTATGGAAAAAACTGACCGATGACGCCACCTGCCGCCGGCCGCCGCCTGAAACACCCCAATCGCACCTGGGTTCGCCCCTTCCGCGAGGGCGCCGGCCCGCTGTACCTGCAGATTGCCCAGCAGGTGCGCGAGGCGGTGGATGACGGCGTGCTGCGCCCGGGCGACCGCCTGCCGCCGCAGCGCGACCTGGCCCAGCAGGTGGGCGTGGACCTGACCACGGTCACCCGTGCCTTCGCCGAGCTGCGCCAGGCCGGCCTGCTCGACGCCCAAGGCGCTGGCGGTACCTTCATCGCGCTGTCGGCCGGCAACCGCAGCACCTCGGTGGACCTGAGCATGAACATCCCGCCGCTGCTGGGCAGCGCGCCGTTCGCACAGGGCATGGAGGCCGGTTTCCAGCACGTGGGCCAGCAGCTGGGCCAGGGCGAACTGATGAGCTACCACGTCGGCGCCGGCACCCGCGAGGATCGCGCCGCCGCGGTGCAGTGGCTGGCGCCGATGCTGGGGACGGTCGGTGCCGACCAGGTGGTGATCTGCCCCGGTGCGCAGACCGCACTGTGCGCGCTGATCCTGGCCCGCACCCAGCCGGGCGAGCTGATTGCCGCCGAGCAGCTGACCTACCCGGGCCTGCTGGCCGCCGCGCGCGTGCTGCAGCGGGGCGTGGTGCCAGTGGCGATGGACGCCGAAGGCATGCTGCCCGACGCACTGGAGGAGGCCTGCCAGCTACGCCGCCCGCGCCTGCTGTACCTGGTACCGACCATCCAGAACCCGACCACAGCGACGATGTCGGCACAACGCAGGCAGGCCCTGCTGGCGGTCGCCAAGCGCCACGACCTGACCGTGATCGAAGACGATCCCTACTGGTTGCTGGCCGGAGACGCCGCGCCGCCGTTGGCCGCGCACCGCGATGCCGGCTGCCCGGTCTATTACATCTCCACCCTGTCCAAGTGCCTGGCCCCGGGCCTGCGCACCGCCTACCTGGTGGTGCCGGCCGGCGAGCCGATGGAACCGGTGCTGGATGCGCTGCGCGCGATCGCACTGATGCCGACCCAGTCGATGGTAGCGGTGGCCTCGCAGTGGATCCGCAGCGGCCAGGCCCAGGACATGGTGCAGCGCTTCCAGCAGGAACTGCGCGAGCGCCAGGCCATTGCCGCCCGTTACCTGCCGGCCCGTGCCCAGGCGCATCCGGCCGGCCTGCATGTGTGGCTGCCGCTGCCGCCGCGGCTCGACCAGTACCGGTTGATCCAGGCCGCACAGGAGCAGGGGCTGGGCATTGCCAGCTCCGATGCCTTCAGCGTGGAAGAACCGCCGCCGGGCAATGCGATCCGCCTGTCGTTGGGCGGCGCAGTCGACCAGGGCGCGCTGGCCGGGGCGCTCGCCAAGCTGAACGAGATCCTGTCCGAGGCCCCCGAGGCACGCCACAACGCCATCGTCTGAACGGGGCGCATGGCGCTTTATCCATACAAGATGATATTTTGTATGCAATGTATGGATGAAGGGACGTGCATCGATGCGCGCCGAGAAACTGAAGTTCCACCTGGTGATGGCCGGGTGCGGCGGCTTTGTGGTGCTGATGCTGGCCGCGCTGGCCTGGGTCTGCCTGCAGCCGCAGACCGTGGATGTGCAGGCCGCCGAACGCCACGCCATCGAGCAGTGCGTGCAGCGCAGCGAGGATCCGTCGCGTAGCGAGATCCAGCGCCGCGCGCAGGCCGATTCCTGCCGCGAGATGCGCAAGCAGTACGTGCACAAGTTCGGCCGGGAAGATTCCTGATGGGCGCAGCCGCGCCGCGTCGCCGCTGGCTGCTGCCGACGATGATCGCCCTCGCCTGCCTGTTCATGGCCGGCGTGGCAGCTGCGTTGTGGCAGTACTTCGGCTACAGCGCGCAGTCCACCTTCACCGAACAGGCCATCGTCTTCGACGATTCGCAGCTGCGCCTGCCGGCCGATCTGGCCGGTGATACCGGCCGCATCCGCGTGGTGCATTTCTGGGACCCGGCCTGCGGCGTGTGCAACCGCGAAACCGGTGCGCACCTGAGCTACCTGATCAGCATGTACCGCCGCGCCGGCATCGACTTCTATGCCATCCGCCGCCCGGGTACGCAGGGCGAGCTGCCCGAGCCACTGCGCAACAAAGTGATCAACCTGCCGACCATCGATGGCATCGAACACATCCCGGCCAGCCCCGCCGTAGCCATCTGGGATCGCCAGGGCCACCTCGCCTACGCAGGACCGTACAGCATCGGCATGGTCTGCAACTCGGCCAACAGCTTCGTCGAACCGCTGCTGGACAGACTGGTGCGCGGCGAGACCGTGCGCCCGAAAGGACTGCTTGCCGTGGGCTGCTACTGCCCGTGGCAGGCCAAGCGCTGAGGACGCGCAATGACATCACTGACGCTGGCCGGCGTGGCCGCCGCAAACAACAACGGCGGTCACCTGTCCGAACCGACCGATGGTTATGGACAGGCTCCCGCCGTTGGAAGCAACGATACGCCCCGACATGCTCCGTACATGCCGCGACCGGATGTCGCAGCCCGCGAATGGGTGCAGGACGTACTCGCGCACAGCGGGCCGATCTACCTGCGCATCGTCAACTCGCTGGAACGCACGGTGCGCCGCGGTGGTCTCGCACCGGGACAGCGCCTGCCTTCGCAACGCGCGTTGGCGCAGCAGCTCGGTATCGACCTGACAACGGTCACCCGCGCCTTCGATGAAGCACGCAAGCGTGGCCTGATCGAAGCGCGTGGACCACAGGGCAGTTTCATCGCACCGCCCAAGGCCGGCTTCGACCAAGTGGTGGACCTGAGCATGAACGTACCGCCAGTGCCCGACGCCGATGCGCTGGCCGAGACGCTGCGGCGTGGTGCGGCCGCCGTACTCGCACGCAGCAACGCACCGAACCTGATGACCTATCACCTGGGCGGCGGCAACCCCACCGACCGCCACGCAGCGGCGCGCTGGCTGCAGCCGATGCTGGGAAAGGTGGACGATGCCTGCCTGCTGCTGACCGAAGGTGCACAGGTGGCGCTGGCGTCGATCCTGGTCAGCCAGGGACGCGACGACGACGCGATCCTGTGCGATGCGCTGGTCTATCCGGGCCTGCTGCAGGCGGCCGCCGCACTGGGTCGGCGCTTGCTGCCGGTGGACAGCGACGAGCACGGCATGTGCCCCGAGGCGCTGGCGCGGTTGGCACGCGAAAGCGGTGCGCGGCTGGTCTATCTCAATCCCACCTGCCAGAACCCGACCGCACTCACCCTGCCGCTGCATCGGCGCGAAGCGCTGGCGCGCGTGCTGGAAAGCGAACGACTGCTTGCGATCGAAGACGATCCGTACTGGCACCTCACCGAGGAGGCGCCGCTACCGCTGGCAACACTGGCACCGCGTCATGTGTTCTACGTGGCGACGCTGTCGAAGGTGATCAGCCCCGGCCTGCGCACCGCCTTCGTGCGTTGTCCGAGCGCGGCGCATGCCGAGGCGATGACGGCTGCACTGCGGGCAACGCGGTTGATGGGCCATCCGCTGGTCTCGGCGCTGGCCAGCCAGCTGCTGCTGGATGGTTCGGCGCAGTCACTGCTGACGCAGGTGCGCACCGAGGCGCGCGAGCGCATGCGCATGGCCCGCTACCTGCTGGCGCCATCGCTGCTGCAGCGGGCTGAAGGCCTGCATGCCTGGTGCCGCGTGCCGGCGCCGTGGACCGATGCCACGCTGGTGCGCACCGCGCAACTGCAGGGGCTGGCGATTGCACCGTCATCGGCGTTCTGCCCGCCGGGGGTACAGCATCAGAACGGGGTGCGGTTGTCGCTGGGGCTGGCGGCGGACCGTCGGCAGCTGGAAAGTGCGCTGCGGCGGATTGATCGGCTGTTGTTGTCGGATGCGTTGCCGGCGATCGAGCGGTAGGTCTGGTAGTGCCGGCCGCTGGCCGGCAATGGCATGCACGGATCATGCGGTGTGGGTGTTTTGGTCTGTTTTTTATTGGGTGGGGCCGGCCCCCGCCCCGCCACTACCCCAATGTCACCAGCGCCTGCCCCAGCGCATCCATCTGCTCCGGCTGCTGCAGCGCGCGGAAGGTCCGCATGCCTGGTGCCGGATACCGGCGCCGTGGACCGACGCCACGCTGGTACGTACCGCACAGCTGCAGGGGCTGGCGATCGCGCCGTCATCGGCGTTCTGCCTGCCGGGGGTATCGCACCAGAGCGGCGTGCGGCTGTCGTTGGGGCTGGCGGCGGATCGCCGGCAGCTGGAAAGTGCGCTGCGGCGGATTGATCAGTTGTTGCTGTCGGATGCGTTGCCGGCGATCGAGCGGTAGGCGCAATGCATCCACGCCATGCGTGGATGTGCGCTGGACCTGGTAGCGCCGGCCATGCCCGGCGGAAGATTCCCCGGCACGGACGGAATGTGCCAACCAAGGTTGGCACCCACCAAAGCAGGGTCAGGCCAGGGCGTCCAGCGCCTGCACCAACGCATCCATCTGCTCCGGCCGGGTGAACACCGACGGCGTCACCCGCACACACGCGCCAGACTCCAACCCGTCGCGATGGGTGGTGAACACGCGATGCTCATCCAGCAGCCGCTTCTGCAGCGCGATGTTGTCGGCCACGCTGGTACGCCCGCGCAGGCGGAAGCTGGCCAATGCGCTGGCCAACGCCGGGTCCGGCGAAGACAGCACTTCGATGTGCGCCATCTGCCGCGCCGGCAAGGTCCAGCGCTCACGCAGGTAGCGCAGGCGCGCCTGCTTGTTGGCCACGCCGATGCGCTGATGCAGGGCAATCGCCTCCGGCAGTGCCAGGTAGGCGGCGAAGTTGACCGTACCGGTATGCACGCGGCTGCCCACGCGGCCATCGTCGGCTTCACCCATGTAGGGATCCAGGTCGGCCACACGCCCCTTGCGCACGTACATCGCACCGACGCCCACCGGCGCACCGATCCACTTGTGCAGGTTGATGCCGACGAAATCGGCCTTCAGCTGCGGCACCGCGTAGTCGATCTGGCCAAACCCATGCGCGGCATCGACGATCACATCGATACCGCGCGCTCGCGCGCGTTCGGCGATCTCCGCCACCGGCAGCACCAGCCCATGGCGATGGCTGACCTGGGTCAGCAGCACCAGCTTCAGGCGTGGCAGCCGCGCGAATGCGGCCTCGTAGGCCTGCAGGATCTGCGCGTGGTCGGGCACGGCCGGCAGCGCGATACGCTCGACCTGCACGCCGCGACGCTGCTGCAGCCAGCGCATCGCGCCGATCATGCTGTCGTAGTCGATGTCGGCGTAGAGCACCTGGTCGCCGGGCTGCAGACGGTTGTAGCCGCCAATCAGGGCCAGCATCGCCTCGGTGGCGCCGCGGGTCAGTGCAATCTCGTCGGCACCCACGCCCAGCAGCTCGGCCACCTGCCGCTGCACCGCCATGTACTGCGCCGGGAACTCACGACGGCCGTACCAGGCGTTGCCACGGTTCACTTCAGCGGTGTGGCGCTGGTAGCTCGCCAGCGTCTCGCGGCCCATCGCGCCCCAGTAGCCGTTCTCCAGGTGGTTCACTTCATCGGTGATATCGAAGTGACTGGCCACGGAGGCCCAATAGCCTTCATCGCGGGCCAGCACGTCCGGCGCCACGGTCGTTGCGGGAATCTGCATGGGCGCAGCGTAACGCGTGGCAGCCATGGCGGGCAGTGAAGACAGTGCGGCTGCGGCGGGCAGCAGGGTGCCGGCACGCAGCAGGGAGCGGCGCGTGCGGTCCATCAGAAGCTCAACCGGTACTGCGCGTACAGGTTGGCACCATCGGTGTCGTACGGCGCGTTCCGCGAGTAGACCAGGCCGCGGCTGGCCTGGAACACCGCCTCATCCGGATAGCGGTCCAGCACGTTGTCGGCCCCCACGCGCAGGCTGTGGTGCTCGTTGATGCGATAGCCCACGGCCAGGTCGAGGAAGCTCATCGCGCCGAAGCGCTGGTAGATATCGCCCACCGCATTGCCGCTGGCGTCGGTCCAGGCACCGTAGTAGCGCATGCGCGCCATCAGCGACCAGGCGCCGACATCCCAGCTGCCGGTCAGGCTGCCCTTGTGCTCGGGCAGGCGGTCTTCAAACAGCACGCGCTGGGTCTCGTTGGTGGCCACCGAGGTGCTGCCGTTGTCCACGCGGGTGCGGTTGTAGTTGTAGGCCAGGGTCAGCGTCATGCGACCCGCGCCGAGGTCGCGCAGGTAGTTGCCGACCACGTCCACGCCGGTGGTGGTGGTATCGAAGTCGTTGGTGAAGTAGTTCACCGAGGTATAGCCCAGCGGATTGGGAGTACCAGCCGGAATGGCGAAACTGGCCGACTGGCTGAAGCGGTCGGTGAGCTTGATCTGGTAGACGTCGACCGAACCGGACAGGCCCAGGTCGGTGCGCCAGGTCAGGCCCAGCGACGCGGTACGCGATTCCTCCGGCTTCAGCGGCCTGGCACCGAGCAGCTGCGCCAGCGGATCGTTCGGCGACAGACGACCACTGGTGAAGATCTGCAGCGTGCGCGTATCCAGGCCTTGGGTGGTGCTGGTGGTGTTGAGCTGCGCCGGGGTCGGTGCACGGAAGCCAGTGGACACCGTACCGCGCAGGGCTACGTCCGGGGTAATCGCGAAACGCGCCGAGAGCTTGCCGTCCAGCGTGCTGCCAAAGCTGGAGAAGTCCTCGTAGCGGCTGGCTGCACCGATGCTCCAACGCTCACCCACTGGCACTTCCATATCCACGTAGGCGGCCTTGCTGCGCTGGCTCCACTGCCCGGCCTGGCTGGCCGAGAAGCCCGGCGCGCCGTTGGAGTTGGCTTCCAGGCCCGCCGCTGCGCCCGGCCCCACCGCGTACGAAGCCGGATCACCCGCGCGCACCTGGTAGGTCTCCTGGCGGAACTCACCACCGAAGGCGACGTTGATCGGCTTGGACAGCGCAGCCACATCCCACTCGTAGTTGAAGTCGGCGTTGGCGTTCTTCTCGGTCTGGGTCAGGCGGCCGAGATCGAATGCGGTCGGGCTGGCCGGGCCGAGCGAGGCGTTGATGGAGTTCTTCAGGCTGTAGTCGATGGCGTTGCGGCCATACGAGGCGCTGACATCCCAGCGCAGCTTCGGGGTGATCTCGCCACGCAGGCCACCGACCAGTTGCAGGTCGTTCTGGACGTTGCCGTACTGCGGGCTGAAGCCCACCGGATAGATCGAACGCAGGTTCCAGCCGGGGAAGATCGCCGTGGTGCGGTAGGCACCGGTGGTGGTGTCCGGATTGCGCCAGTTGAAATCGCTGACGCCATCGCTGTGGCTGTACAGGCCGAACGCATACAGCTCCAGCGTGTCATTGGCATTGGCTTTCACGTTGAAGCCGACACGGCGGCTTTCCAGTTCCGGCTGGCCCCAGCGCTGTACCGGGTTGGGCACGTCCAGATCCGGATGCGCGGCCTGGAAGGCAATGGCATCGGGGCGTTGGCGGGTGCGCGAGGTGGCGTCGGAGTTGGACGATTCGGCGAACAGCACCAGGCTGCCGTAGTCACCCAGCGACCAGCCGGTGCGTGCGCTGAAATCGCGCGAGGCGCCATCGCCCTGCGCGTACTGCGAGTAGCCGGCGGTGATCTCGGTACCGGGGCCATCCTCGAGAATGATGTTGATGACGCCGGCGATGGCGTCCGAGCCGTACTGCGCCGACGCACCATCGCGCAGCACTTCGATGCGCTTGATCGCACTGGTCGGAATCTGTGCCAGATCGGCCGCCTGCGCGCCACGGTTGCCGAGCAGCGCGCTGCGGTGGAAGCGACGACCGTTGACCAGCACCAACGTCTGATCCGGCGACAGGCCACGCAGCGTGGCCGGGCGCACGAACACCTGACCGTCCGCCATCGGCAGGCGCTGCACCACGAACGACGGCACCAGCTGCGCCAGCACGTCCTTCAGGTCGGTGGATTCAACGGACTTGATATCTTCCTTGGTGAACACGTCCACCGGCGCCAACGTTTCGAACTGGGTGCGGTTGGAGGCGCGGGTGCCGGTGACCAGCATCGCATCGAGCTGGGTGGGCGCCGCACGGCTGCCCGCCGGGGCATCGACCGCATCGGCCTCCGCTGCGATCGCGCCTCCTGCGCTGGCCATGGAAAGGGCGAGGAGGATGGAACGCGAAAGCTTCGAACGATGCACGGCAGGGCTCCGGGAGGACGCGACAGGGCCAGCACCTGCAGGGATATCGCAGGCCTGGACAAGGCGCGCAGTCTCGGCGCGATCTGTGAAGGAGCCATGACGTCAGTGCGACAGCTTGATGCCGCTTGAGCGCAAGAACTGCTAAACGCGCTGCCTGCCGATCCGCTACTGTGCCCGGCATCGGAATCGGGGAACGGCTGGATGAGCGCGGCAGGCAAGGCGTTGTGGTACATCGAAACCCATGCGGACCAGCCGTTGGCACTGGCCGATATTGCCGCTGCGGCGGGGCTGTCGCCGTTCCATCTGTCGCGCCTGTTCCAGGCCCGCACCGGCACCTCGGTGGTGCGTTATCTGCGGGGACGGCGCCTGACCGCTGCCGCGCAGCGGCTGGCCAACGGGGCGGGCGACATCCTGCAGGTGGCACTGGGCGCGGGCTACACCACCCATGCCGCGTTCACCCGCGCCTTCAGCGAACAGTTCGGGCAGACCCCGGAGCGGGTACGCGAACAAGGCACCGATGGGCTGGCGCTGGTGCAGGCGATCCGCGTGGACGATGCGCCGACTGCCTGCGGTGAAGCGCCGCGCCTGCTCGATACCCCTGCCTTCCAGGTCGCGGGTATCGGCATGCGGCATACCCGCGACAGCGGCGGTGCGATACCCGGACAGTGGGCGCAGCTCAACCGGGAATGGCCGACTCCGGCACCGATCAGCTTCGGCGTGTGCTGCAACAGTGATGACGATGGCGGCTTCGACTACATCGCCGCACTGCCGGCCAGCGCGGTGCCGAGCGTACCTGCGCACTGGCAACGCGTGGACATTCCGCCGCGTCGCTACCTGGTGGCCTGGCACGGCGGGCACATCTCGACCATCCGCTCGACCTGGTTCTGGCTGCTGGATCACTACCTGCCCGGCTCCGGGCTCAGCCTGGCCGATGCCCCCGATCTGGAACGCTACGACATGCGTTTCGATGAGCACAGCGGCAACGGCGGCGTGGAAATCTGGCTGCCGGTGGACGAACGCCCACGCTGACAAGGAGTTGAGGATGCGCATGACAGCCACTGTGATGGGAATGATGCTGATGGCCTCCGCGGGGGCCGCCAGCGCTGGCGAGCCTTGGAAAGCAGGCGAACGCCACGGCACCACCACAGTGGCCAGCGCCGCGGTTCGCGATGCGCAGCATCGCGACGCCCTGCGCTACACGGTCTGGTATCCCGCGCCCGCTGGCAGCACGGAAACCGCCCTGACCATCGGTCCGCCCGATGCGCCGCTGTTCGACGTCGGCCGCTCAGCCACGGATGCCCCGATCGCGGGCAAGCGCCTGCCGACCCTGCTGCTCTCCCACGGCAACGGCGGCAGCGCGCGCATGATGGGCTGGTTGGGCACGGCATTGGCGCGCGCCGGGTATCTGGTAATCGCGGTCGATCATCCCGGCAACAACGGCGTGGACGAGATGACCCTGCCCGGCAGCGTACTGAGCTGGTTGCGTGCGGATGACCTGCGCGCGGCACTCGCTGCAGTACAGGCCGATCCGCTGCTGGGTCCGCATGTCGACCCTGAGCGACTGGGTGTGGCCGGGTTCTCGGCCGGAGGCTACACCGCGCTGCTGGCCGCCGGTGCACGCCCCGACCTGCAGCGGCTGTTGGCCTTCTGCCGCGCGCACCCGGATGACGGCGTCTGCCGGCCACAACAGGAAACCGCCACGCACACGATGGACGCGCGTGTTGCCGCTGCGGGCTCACCCGCGATGTCTCCCTGGATCTCCCACGCCAACGACTCGCGCGCGATCCCCGGCGTGCGTGCGGCATTCCTGCTGGCACCCGCGATCGTGCAGGCGTTCGCGCCCGAGCAGCTGTCCTCGCTGAGGCAGCCAGTGTCGATCGTGCTGGGCGAGGCTGACACGGTTGCGCCACCGCAGAGCAATGGCGAGGCTGCACAGACACTGATTCCGGGCGCTGTGCTGCAGCGTCTGCCGGATGTCGGTCACTACGACTTCCTGGCGGCCTGTACAGCGGTTGGTGTGCAGAGGCTGCCCGAGCTCTGCAGCAGTTCGGTTCCGAAGGCGGACACCCACGCGCAGGCAGTGGATGCCGCGGTGCGATTCTTCGCCGAAGCACTGCGGTAGTGGCCGCCGGGCATGGCCCGGCGCTACAGTGGGCGCATCCACGGAGGATCGGCCATGCGCCTGCTTCACCTCACCCTGCCAGTGTCCGACGTCACCACCGTCGCCGCGTATTTCCACGATGTGCTGCAGCAGCGCGTGGTCGGCAATCACGTGCACATCGGCTGGAGCACGATCGAACTGCAGCCGGCGGCTGATCATCCGGTCGGTGGCGTGCACCTGGCCTTCAACGTACCGGACAACCGCTTCAGCGAGGCGATGACCTGGTTGCGTGAGCGCACGCCGCTGCAACGCAATCCGGCGGGACTGGACTACTTCGCGCTGGAGAGCAGCTGGCAGTCGCAGTCGGTGTACTTCACTGGTCCTGACGGCCTGATCCTGGAACTGATCGGCCGCCGCCGTTTGCCGGCCAGCGCGCGCGAAGGTGCGTTCCACGGCAGCGAACTGACCTGCCTGAGCGAAGTCGGCCTGCCCAGCCACGATGTCGACGCTGTGCGCGAACATTCCAGCCTGCGGTTCGGCCTGCAACCGATCAGCCCGCCGTCGCCGCAGTTCGCGCCGATGGGCGACGATGAGGGCCTGCTGATCGTGGTTGCGGCGGATCGTCGCTGGTTCCCCGAGCAGAAGGACCTGCCGAACGCGCGCGGCTTGCAGCTGCAGGTCGGCGACGTGGCCGGCCCGGGTGTTGTGGAGGACGCCTCGCTCGGCTGGCGGGTGCAGGCGACCTGAACTACCAGCTGCCGGACGCGCCGCCTCCGCCGCTGCGGCCGCCGCCTCCAGACCAGCTGCTGGAACTGCTCGACGACGAACTCGACGAGGACGACGAACGGGACGACGTGCGTTCGCGGGAGGATGAAACCCGGCCACGTGCGCGCTCGCCCGGCAGCATGGTGAACAACCACACGAAGTACAGCAGTACGCCGCACACCCCGGACACGATCATTGCCAGCAGCCGTGGATCGTCACCTTCGGCACGATGGATCGCCAGCAACGCGCCCGCGGCATAGCCGAGGGTCAACAGCACCAGCACCGTCATGCGCACGACGAAGCTGCCGCGATTCTTCTTCCAGCGTGTGCGGCAGGCCTGCACCAGCAGGAACACCATCAGGGTGACAACGCCCGCGGCGGACTGCAGCAGCAGGTGTCGGGCCAGGCTCGGTGGCAGCTGGCCACGAAGCAGCGCCTGTACCAGGAAGACTGCGCTGAGCACCAGCATGCCGGACAGGACGACGCGCACCCCGCGGCTGCGACGCCAGCACCAGCCGAGCAGGGCCGCCACCGGCACGCCCAGCACCATCACGAAGCACAGGCCCGGCAGCAAGTGGCGTGGCAGCAGCAACGCCACGGACAGCGCGCCTGCGGCAATCACCCCTGTCAGCAGCATCGGACGCCCCCAGGCCGGCAAGGTCGGCCAGGTTGGTTTTGGTGCCGATGCATTGGCGGCCAGTGCCTTGCGCCGCCGCTCCCGACGGCTGCCGCTGAAATCGTCCTCGATCTTCGCCGGCGGGAGGGGCGGCGGCGAGCGCCACAGCCCGGCCAGGAAACCGGCCAGCAGGGTCAACGCCACCACCGAGTCTGCACGTCGCCAGTCCGCAGGCAGCACGTTGCTGGCCGACGGTTCTTCCCATGCCGGCAGGTCCTCGCCATCGATCAGCGCCACCATGATCTTCGTGCCATCGAGCACGCCCTGGTCGACATCGCCCTCACGGAAGCGCGGCACGATCGCGTTGTCGATGATGCGAGCGGCGTACGCGTCCGGTAGCGCTCCTTCCAGGCCATAGCCGGTCTGGATGCGCACGCGGCGGTCCTGCACCGCCACCAACAGCAGCACACCATCGTCGACACCGGCGCGCCCCAGCTGCCACTGATCGAACACCCGCTGTGCATAGGCCTCGATGCCTTCGCTGCCCACGCTGGGTACCACCAGCACCTGCAGCTGTGCACCTTTCCGCGCCTGCAGCTGCAGCGCCTGCCTGCGCAACGTGGCGCGGGTGTCGGCGGACAACGCGTTGGCGGCATCCACCACCGGATCGTCCAGCGCAGGTATCGGGGTGACCGCCAGCGCTGCCATCGGCAGCAGGCACAGCAGCAACAGCAGCCACACGGTGGCGGCCGCCTGCTGCAAGGGGCGCGCCGGGTTCACGTACCCTGCCCTGCCTCGATCTGCGCATGCAGCGCCTGCAGCTGCGCCGCCGTCTGGTTGAACACCTGCAGATCGGCATCCACCAGGGCCGCCCAGTCAGGCGCGTGCCCCAGCAGTTGCGCCACCTGCTCGCTCGGCGCGCGGTCGAAGCCCTCGCCAAGCACGGCAAGATAGCGCTCACGGAACCCTTCGGGGTCGCGCTGGTCCTGCACGTACAGCTGCACGGCCAGCAGCCCCGCATACAGGTAGTTCACCAGATAATTCGGGTCTTCATACATCAGGCGCTTGCCGATCCAGGTGTTGCGCAGCTGCGGGTAGCGCTCCGGTTGCTGGCCGAAGCGCGCCAGCACCTGCCCGGTCAGCGCGTCCAGGTCATCGGCGGTGCCCAGCGTGCCGGCGGCCACGCCCCGATAGATCGACTGCTCCAGCTGCGCTTCCTCGGAAGAGGTGAACAGCTGCAGCACCATGTCGTCCAGCAGCGATTTCAGGTAATAGGCTTTGGCGCGCGGATCCTCTGCCTGCTGGTACAGCTGGTCGCGGAAGCGCAGCTCGTTGTAGATCGCGAACGCCTCGGTCAGCCACTGGCTGCCATTGCGCTGCAGCGGCGACGCATGACCGCGCTGCATCCACTCGCCGTGCACGGCATGACCGGCTTCATGGGCGATCTCGACGTCGCTTTCCAGATCACCACGGCGCAGGCCAACGAACAGCATTGCCGGCACACCGGGAGCGCTCACCGGGAACGCGTCCTGGCTGCGGTCACCACGTTCGGTGGCCAGATCCATGCGCTGGTTGGCCGGATCGAGCAGCGCGCGCAGTTCGGCGACGTACGCCGGCCCCAGGTGCTGCATGGCATCGGCGGCATTGTCACGCAGCTGCGTCAATGTCAGCACTGGTGGCGTATAGCCGGCATCGGGCACGGTGGTATCCCAGATCTGCGGCGCGTCGATGCCGGATCGCGCAGCGTGGCGCAGCAGCATGTCCTGGTAGGCACGGCGGTCCCCGGCGTGCTGTTCGATCGCCACCAGCGTTGCATCCACTGCGGCAGTATCCAGGCCCATGCGCTGGTAGCCATATGCCGGCGCCGAGCCGTCACCCTGCAGGCGTGCGGCGGCGTCATTCACCTGCACCAGCCCCAGCAGCACCGAGGCCATCGGCTCACGGCGCGAGTGCAGCCCCTGCCAGTAGCCCTTCCAGCCGGCCTCGCGCAGGGCGCGGTCGGGCTGCTGGGCCAGCAGCTGCTTGTCGCGTCCGGTGTCCCAGTGACGACCGCCGTGCTCGATCTGCGGATACTCGGCGCTGCGCAGGATCTGCCCGCGCAGGCGCGCGAAGCTGTCCAGCGCCGGATCGGCCAGTGCCTCCACGGCCTCATCCAGCGCGGCGTTGGCCGGGGTGGCAGCCTCCTTCAGCGCCCGAGTGCGCAGGAAGCCATACGGTGCTGCCCACGCCGCATCTGCGGGCGCCTCGCGCAGTGCGGCGCGACCACTGCGAGCGATGCGGCTGCACAGCCCCGCTGCCTGCTCCATCGCCTGTGCCGGGCGAAGATCGCGCGCGTTGCGGGCGGACTGCAGATGCAGGTAGCCGAGATGCCGCAGGCACTGCGCCTCCAGTGCCTCGGCCTGCTGGAAGCGTTCCGCCGGTGCGAGGGTGGACGCCTGCTGCAGGGCCTCGACGCGCTTGCCCAGCGCGTCGCGCGCGGTCTGTTCGGACGCGGCGCTGGCGAAGTAGGTGCGGTCATCGGCATGCACCGACTGTGCCTGCGCGCCGCTGAAGGGGGCTATCGCCAATACGGCGGCAATGGCGGCGGTGGTGGTGCGCTTCCTGAAAGCCTGCATCGGCGTCTCCCTGCCTGGACCAGGGATCGAGCCTAGCAGCCGCTGGCCCGCCGCGCCTGTGCCGGATCAGCCATCAGATCGACTCATCCTCACGCTTGACCAGCGTCCAGCACGGCGCCTGCGCAAAGGTATAGGTCTGCTGGTCGCTGCTGTCCGGCGTACGGATCTGCACCTGCCGCTGTCCATCGGCCAGGAGGCTGACCTGCATTTCGCGGCCCTGCCCGGCCAGTGCGGCGGGATCAGGCATCACCGGCCACTCGACATCGGCCAGCGCCAGCCGGCTTTCCACCTTGCGCGGTTCCGGCTCGGCCTCGGCATCGATGTAGCTGTCCAGCAGCGGATCGGCGGTGGCTTTTTCCTGCAACGCGATCTCGTTGCCGAAATGCTTCAGGAACGTATCGAATTCCGGGTAGGGGCAGTCACCGCGTGCAGCCACAGCTGTGGGCTCGGCGGGGGTGGTCGCCAGCGCCGCTGCGGCAGGTGAGGCTTCGGTCGCGGTCTGCGGTGCCTGCGGCACTGGCGCGCAGGCAACCAGCACCACGGCGCAGGCGAGCATCAGCACTGCGGCAGAACGGTATCGACACATGGGCTCATCCTGAATCCGGTCCGGTCGCTCCATGCTACCGCGCACCCTACAATTCAGGCATTCCGCCTGTCCGAGAATGCTCATGCATCGCCTCCTGCTCCTGATCGGCCTGCTGCTGCCCGCCCTGTGGCCGGCGGTGGCGAGGGCCGTCGATGTCCACGAAGGCGACCTGCTGTTCGTCACTGCCGGCCGCAGCGGTCTCAGTGCGGCCATCGACGATGCCACCGGCAAGCAGGGCGCGCCCAGCTTCGATCACGTCGCGCTGGTCGCTTCCGCGCCGAAGGGCTGGGAGGTATTGCATGCAGACGAGAAAGGATCGCGCCGGCAATCGCTGGTCGAATTCCGCCAGGAAGCGCGCGCCAAGCAGCGGCAGATCGTGGTCTATCGCCTGCGCGTGCCGCAGCAGGCAGCGATCAAGGATGCGGTCGCCACCGCGCGCACGATGCTGGGCAAGCCGTACAACACGTCGTATGTGTTGAACGAGGACAGCTACTACTGCTCGGACTTCATCGAACGCGCCTTCCGTGCGCACCACGTGTTCGCATTGCAGCCGATGAATTTCCGTAACCCGCAGACCGGGGAGATCGCCCAGCACTGGATTGATCTGTACCGCGGCATGGGCATGGAGGTGCCGCAGGATCAGCCCGGCACCAATCCGAACGACATGTCGGCGGCGCCGGTGTTGCAGCGCATCGGCATGCTGGAATAAGCAAAGCCCCGCACGGGGCGGGGCTTCGCCGGTCACGTTGCACATGCAACGCGGTCATTCTTCTTCGTCGTGTCCGCCCTGCTGCTGGTTCTGGTTGCGCTTCTGCTGTTCCTGCTGCTGTTGCTGCTGCTGGTCGCGGCCACGGCCCTGCTGCTGATCCTGCTGGTTCTGCTGGCCCTGCTGTTTCTGGTTCGGGTTCTGGTTCTGCTGTGCCATGTCCGATCTCCAAAGCCACTCGCGGAATGCGGTGGACGTGGCCATCGTCTGCAGCGAATGGTTAATCACGCGTGGGTGGGCGGCTACATCTGTGTGTACGCCTGTGAATGAACGCGCAGAAGCCCTTGTGGCACAAGCGGCTGAAGGATTCATGCGGGTTCGGCATGTGCTCATGCCATCGTCAGCCTGCACGCATTCATGGCGTTCGCCGCCGGAAACACGCGCTGAACAAGGTTGGCTTCCCAACGCACGCAGGGAAGCCAACCCTGCTTTCAGGGCATCACCGGTGGCACATACGCCAGGGTCATGCCCAGCAGCCACAGCAGGCCCAGCACCAACGGAATGTGCACCAGCAGCTGGATGAAGGTGAAGCCCACGATGTCGCGTGCCTTCAGGCCCAGCACGCCCAGCAGCGGCAGCATCCAGAACGGGTTGATCAGGTTCGGCAGCGCTTCGGCCGCGTTGTAGACCTGCACCGCCCAGCCCAGGTGTGCCTTCAGTTCGTTGGCGGCCTGCATCACGTACGGCGCCTCGATGATCCACTTGCCACCGCCGGAGGGCACGAAGAAGCCCAGCACCGCCGAATAGACGCCCATCACCAGTGCGAAGGTATCGGTGCTGGCCACGTGTACGAACAGGCTCGACAGGCGGTGCGCCAACGTCTGCCCATCGCCGCCGGCAGCATGGGTGAGGATCATCGCGATGCCACCGTACAGCGGGAACTGGATCAACACGCCGGTGGTGCTGGGCACCGCCTTGGCCACCGCGTTGAGGAAGCTGCGCGGCCGCCAGTGCAGCAGCAGGCCCAGCGAAATGAACATGAAGTTATAGGTATTGAGGTTGGCGATGGCGGTGACCACCGGCTTGTTGGCGAACTCGTTGAACAGCCAACCGAGCGCCAGCAACGAGAGCAGCACAGTCAGCAGCGGGCTGTATTCCAGCCACTCACCCGGGCGCGTGCGGCGCTGCAGCGGTTCCGGCTCGGCCTGCGCGGCGCCGGGGAAATCCTCAGCGGTACGCGCACTGCCGGCAGCCGGTGCGGTCAGCCAGGCGATCAGCAGCGAAACCAGGATCAGCACCGAGGTCAGCGCGATCGACTGCCACAGGAAGATGGTTTCGGTGAACGGCAGGACGCCGGTGATCTCGACCAGTCCCGGCGGCATGCTGGCCGGGTTGGCCTGCAGCTGCGCGGCCGAGGAACTCAGCCCCATCGCCCACACCGCACCCAGACCGAGATACGCCGAGGCACCGGCCGCGCGGTAGTCCATGCGCAGTTCGGTACGGCGCGCCAACGCGCGCACCAGCAGGCCGCCGAACACCAGCGAGAAACCCCAGCTGAGCAGTGAGGCGAGCATGCTGACCAAGCCCACGTACACCACCGCACCACGGCCGGTGCGCGGCACCCGGGCGAGGAAATCGATGAAGCGTGCGACCACCGGTGCAGTGGCCACGGCATAGCCACCGATGACCACGAAGGCCATCTGCATGGTGAAGGGAATCAGGCTCCAGAAGCCATCACCGAAGGCGCTGGCGGTGGCCTGCGGGGTCGAGCCGAAGCCCATCGCCGCCAGCGCGACGATGACCACGCCCAGCACCGCAAACACGTACGCATCGGGGAACCACTTTTCCGCCCAGGCGGCCGAGCGCAGCGCAGCGCGCGCCATCCAGCCGTCCTGTACTGCTGCCGTCGAGGCCATCGCCTACCCTCCCAGGTTCGATGGATCGATTCTGGGCGGTGAGGTGCAGGCTGTCAGCCACCTATTGGTCGTAGGTGGCGGAATGGTAGTGCCGGCCGCTGGCCGGCAACCTCGGGATCGCACACGGGTGCAGCCGGCCAGCGGCCGGCTCTACCTCACCCTGGGCTCAACGCAGCGCCAGGTCCACGGCGATGCCGGCGAACAGCGCGGCGCCCACCCAGTTGTTGTGCAGGAACGCCTTGAAGCACGGGCCGCGCTCGCGGTTGCGGCAGATCCAGAACTCGTACACCACCAGAACGGTGGCCACCGCCACGCCGGCCAGGTAGTACCCACCCAGCCCGCCGCGCACGCCGACCAGCGCCATGGTGGCCAGGAACAGCGCGTACAGCACGCCCTGGATGACCAGGTCGAGATCACCGAACAGGATCGCGGTGGAGTGCGAGCCCATCTTCAGGTCGTCCTCGCGGTCGACCATGGCGTACCAGGTGTCGTAGGCGGTGGACCACAGGATGTTGCCGGCATACAGCAGCCAGCCCAGCATCGGCACCTCGCCCTGCACGGCGGCGAACGCCATCGGGATGCCCCAGCCGAACGACATGCCCAGGTAGACCTGCGGCAGATGGGTGTAGCGCTTCAGGTACGGGTAGCTGGCGGCCAGGAACACGCCGATGAAGCTGAGGCCGATGGTCAGCCCGTTCAGGGTCAGCACCAGGCCGAACGCCACCAGCATCAGCACGGCGAACAGTGCCAGCGCGGCACGGCCGCTGATTGCGCCGGTGGCCAGCGGGCGCGCCTTGGTTCGCTCCACGTGCGGATCCAGCCAGCGGTCGGCATAGTCGTTGATGACGCAACCGGCCGAGCGGGTCAGCCACACGCCGGCGGTGAACACGAACAGGGTCCACAGCGGCGGCAGGCCGCCCGCAGCCAGCCACAACGCCCACCATGTGGGCCACAGCAGCAGCAGCGTGCCGATCGGGCGATCAGCGCGCATCAGACTCCAGTAATGCCGCCAACGCGGCGTCGCCGGCGACTGCGGCGAAATGAGGGGGGTATCAGCCATGGCGATAGGATACTCCTGCCCCTCCGGCAGGGCTTTGCCGGTGGGGGGAGATTTGTTCGGCGAAACTGGATAGAATGCCGGTCCCGCACCGCCTCATGGCGCTGCGATGCCCGCCCCGGCACTGGTCGGTGGCGCGGCGGTTCTACAACGCGCCCGTAGCTCAGCCGGATAGAGTAGTGGCTTCCGAAGCCATTGGTCGGGGGTTCGAATCCCTCCGGGCGCGCCATCTTCCCCTGCTCGTACCCGTCACTCCGGGCCTCTCGCTTGCGCTTCCACGTCAACGCAGCTCAGGAGCGAACGGCATCGAGCGATGTGCGCAACCTTGAAGATCGCGCACGACGATGGAAAGCTCCTGCCCTTTCTGCACCGCACCGGGCAGGAAGGCGCCCTTGCCGTCGTACAGGAAGGTTTCAATCTCACCTCGTGCAACCATCAGGTCCGCAGCCGGCGGCTTGAGCTCTTCCAGAACAACACTGAAGGGACGCCAGGCAAGACCGTGTTCGTCGCGGATATCGGTCGATACCGCGTGTGCATGCGCCTGCCGATCCACGCTGGCCAGTGGCAGTCGTAGTGCCTGCGATCCCTCCGTACTGATCTGGAACCTGCCAAGGACCACGGCATCCACAGTTTCACTGCCGATGTAGGTGATCGTGGCCTCGGGGCACTGCACGGCATCGGCTGGGTGCGATGCACACGCGGCCAGGCTTGCGGTCAGGAGGGCAATGATCGGCCGGATCATGGGCTGGCACCTGGCACGTCGCTACCCTGCCCAGCGTTTGCAGCAGCGCGCGTAGTGGAAGCACCCGGCCTGCGCGCGTAGCTGTAATCCGGATCGCGGCAGGCGCGCATGATCGGACTTCGTGCGTGCCTGATTACGCCGGGGAACCAGCACAACGCCAGCACCACGGCCCAGATCACAGCCAACCAGAACCATCGGCCCAAGGCACAGGCCCAGATCATGGGCAATGCAGCCAGCAGCACGATGATCTGCGTATGCAGCAGGTAGAGCGTGTGCAGGCCCAAGCGGGGATCCGAGCGCAGCATCACGCCACATCCCCTGCATGCCGTCTTCGCCTGCCGTCTCGATGCGGAAAGCAGCGGGAATCGCTGCCCGGCAGCGCCGCAAAGTGGACAGGTGAAGGTCAGCAGGCGCATCAGGCAAGCTCCTCTCTGTCGATTGACATCAACTGCCGGGCACGAAGCCGAGCCTAGCATGGGCCTGTTAGGGGGCGCCGCAAACAGCAACGCCGGGCATGGCCCGGCGTTGTGTTCGAAACAGTCGAGCATGGCTCGACTCTACAAGAGCGAATCAATACTTGCCGTCAAACGCAAAAATCGGCTTACGCTGCTTCCACGCACCAGCGGTGAAGTCCGGGAACTCCAACGTCTGGAAGCTGTTGGCGATCGACTGCTCGCTGAGCGGCGTGATCGCACTCCAGGTCACCGCGTCATAGATATCGATCGGCATCGGTGCCTTGGCCTTCAGCGCCTCGACAAACGCGTGGATGACGAACCAGTCCATTCCCCCATGACCGGCGCTGGCAGCGGTCTCGGCATTCTGCTTCCACAGCGGGTGCTCGTACTCGTCCTGGTACTTCTTGAACTCTTCCCACTGGTGCGGCGGGCTGCGGCCTTCGATGTGGATCGAATGGTTCACATCCATCCACAGGCCCTTGGTGCCCTGCACGCGGAAGCCCATCGAGTACGGGCGCGGCAGCGAAGTGTCGTGCTGCAGCAGGATGGTCTCACCGTTCTCGCAGGCCAGCGTGGTGGTCACGATGTCGCCCAGCTTGAACTTCACCTTGGTGCTGGGGTGGGTGGTGCCGCCACTCTTGGCCACGGTGTATTCGTGCAGGCCACGCGCCTTGGTCGCGAAAGCGTTGATGTGGGTGAAGCGATTACCGCGGTTGATGCCGGTGTACATCGCGCACGGGCCGATGCCGTGGCTGGGGTAGAGCTCACCATTGCGCTCCACCGAATGCTCGGTGCGCCAGCGGGCTTCGCTCCAGCCCTTGGGACCGAACTCCACGCCGCTGTCGTAGGGCTGGTTCGGGTCACCGGAATTGAACTTAACGCCGCGCAGGTCGTGCTGGTAGCCGGCCTGCAGGTGCACCAGCTCGCCGAACAGGCCCTGGCGCACCATCTGCAGCGCGGCCATCACGTCACGGCGGTAGCAGACGTTCTCCAGCAGCATGTACGGGGTGCCGGTGCTCAGCTGGGTCTTCAGCACGTCCCAGTGATCCTGCAGGGTGATGCCGGCCACTACTTCACAACCCACTGCCACGCCGGCCTGCATCGCAGCAATCGCCATCGGCGCGTGGTACTCCCACGGCGTGGCAATGATCACGCCATCAATGCCCTTCTGTTCCAGCAGGCGCTTCCAGGCATGGGTGTCGCGGTCCTGGCCGTAGGTCTTCGGTGCCGGCTTGCCGGCCTTGCTGACCATCTCCACGGCGCGGCCAAGCATGATCGGCTCGATATCGCAGACGGCGACCACCTCGACGTCGTCGCGGCGCACCAGTTCCTTCAGCAGCACCAGGCCACGCATGCCGGTACCGATCATGGCCAGGCGCACCTTGCGCCCGCGTGCCCATGCCGGGGTCTGCGGCAACAGGCTGCTGGCGGCGACAGCGGCGCTGGCCGCGATGAATTCCCTACGCTTCATGGCAAACATCTCTCCTCTTGGCAGCGTGCCGGCCGCAGCCGGCACGCCAGGTCACGCAAACGGAATTACTTGAACCGGTAACCGACAGTCACACTGTAACCACGACCGAAGATCGTTGCGTAGTCACTGGAGTCACCCAGGAAGCTGTTCGGATCGTAGAACGGCAGGCGGTTGAACAGGTTCTTGACCGTGAAGCTCAGATTCCACGCATCATCCGGGCGCCAGGTGACGCTCATGTTGGCGGTCCACCACGACGGTGCACCGTCGCACTTGCTCTTCTGCAGGGCCAGGTAGCCGCCGGTGCAGGTTTCCTTGTTGTTGCTCTTTTCGTCGACCTGGTCGGTGGCCCACTTGGTGCCGCCCACATAGTTGACGAACATGCTGGTGGTGACCTGCTTGTAGGTCCAGTCGGCGTTGAGCGTGGCACGCAGGCGCGGGTTGTTGTAGTAGCCCACCACGTCGCCGTAGTACCAGCCGCTCGCTTCGTCCATGTAGAAGCGGTTTCGGTTGGCGATGGTGGCAGCCAGACCGATGTTCAGGTTGCCCCAGTCACCCAGCGAGAAGCGGCTGCGCGCGTCGATGTCGAAGCCGTCGATCAGGGTCTTGCCACGATTCTTGTACTGGCCCACCACGCTGGCCACGTTGCCGGCGGAATAGCCTGGCAGTGCCGACGGGCAGTTCACGCCGCTGGCCGGGTCGGCACACATCGCCGCCAGCTGCGCCAGGTTGGCCCGGTCGCTGTCGGTGATCGGCGAACGCGACGAGGAGATGATGTCTTCCATGCGGCGGTAGTCCGGCGCGACGATTTCATTGTCGCGGTAGATGAACCAGTAGTCGGCCGACACCGACAGCCAGGTTGCCGGCTCGTAGACGAAGCCGAGGGTGGCGATCTTCGCCTTCTCCGGCTTCAGGTCCTTGTTCGGCTGGGTCATGCGTGCCACGGTGCGACTGCAATCGACGTTCAGCATGGTCTTGCCCAGATCGACATCGCCCGGCCGCTGCGACTTCAGCAGCAGGTTGGCGATGGCGTTGGTCTCGTTGCAGCGCAGCTCGTCACGGTAGCCGCCGAGCTGCGCGAACACGCCGCCGTTGCCGGATTCGGCCAGGCTCGGTGCACGGAAACCGGTCGAGTAGGTACCGCGCAGCATCAGCTGATCGAACGCCTGGTACTTGAAGCCGATCTTCGGCGCGACGTTGGCGCTGAAGTTCGGGTACTTGTCCACGCGTACCGCCGCGTCCAGTTCCAGCTTGTCGGTGATAGGCGCCACGGTCTCGGCGAACAGCGCGTAGGTGTTGCGCTTGCCGTCGAACCAGGAGCCGCCCTGCTGGGTGATCAGGCCGTTGGCCGCATCGGCGTTGCCCGGGGTATAGAAGGTCTCACGGCTGGCATTGAAGCCGAACGCGGCACGCATCTCACCAGCCGGCAGCTGGAACAACGGGCCTTCGATCTTGCCGTCCAGGGTGTGCAGGCGGGTCCACGACTGGATATCGAAGGTCGGGAACGCTTCACGGATCAAGGCAGCGTTGGCTTCACTGATCTCGCCGAACTTGTACGCCGGGTGGTCGGAGATGATCACGCGGCCGGTACCCGGATCGATCGTGTACGGACCGAAGGCCTTCTCGAAGCCCTTGGTGTTGACGTTGATCGTCTGATAGGTGGTGGAGTGGGTACCCGCACTGGCGAACGCGGTCTCCCAGTTCCAGTCACCCCTGCTGCCGCGTGCACCGGCCAGCACGCGGTAGCTCTTGTCGGTGTTACGCTGGCCGAAGTAGTTGGCGCCGGCATCCTGCAGCAGGTAGTTCAGGCCGACCACACCGCCCATCATCGCCTTCATCTGCGGGCTGGCGTGGTTGTACTCGTTGTTCGGGCCCAGGAACGGGTACAGGAACTGGTTGACGTTGTTGCCGGTGTTGCGCGAGAACCAGCTGGTCGGGTTGCCGGTGGTGGTGCCGTAGGTGCGCGGCGTGCCGCCATTGGCGCGCAGGTCGATGTCGGTGTAGGTCGCCTCGGCGAAGATCTCGGTGCTGTCACCCACCAGGAAGGTGCCGTTGAGGTAGGCGGTGTTGCGCTCGGACTTGGCGCCGGCATCGATCTCGTTGTTCATCCAGGTTTCCCAGACGCAACGCGGACCGGCCGCTTCACTGGTCAGCACGTTCTTGCAGCCCGGCGCAGCTTCCTGCACGCGGCGGCCAGTGACCGGATCGAAGGCGAAGTAGCTGCCCGGGTTGAACTCGCCCGGCTTGCTGCCCACGCCCAGGCGCAGGTCGTTGAGATAGTTCGGCTTGTTGACGTAGTACTGGTCAGGCCGCTTGTCGTAGAAGTCGCTCAGCGGAATCGCGTCGCGGCGGTACATGTTCACCGCGCCGTAGATGTTGAAGCGGTTCTCGGTCAGGTCGCCGAAGCCGGCGGTGATGCTGGCCTGGCGCTCGCCGTAGGAGTCGATGCGCGAGGAGGTGTCGTTGGTGAAGCTGACCTCGGCGCCCTGGAAGTTGCGCTTGGTGATCACGTTGATCACGCCGGCCACCGCGTCGGTGCCGTACACCGCCGAGGCGCCGTCAGTCAGCACTTCCATGCGCTCGATGGCCGCAGCCGGAATCGCATCGATGTTGACGAACTGGGTCTGGAATCCTGCCGGCGCACCGTAGTACGACAGGCGACGGCCGTTCAGCAGCACCAGCGTGCCCTGTGCGCCGAGGCCACGCAGGTTGGCCTGCGAGGCACCATCGGAGCCGGTGAACAGCGAACGCGCATCCTGCTGCGCCGGGCGTGCGGCCGGCAGATTGTCCAGCACCTGCAGCAGCGTGCGCGCACCCATGTTCTGGATGTCCTGCTTGCTGATCACCTGCACCGGCGAGGCGGTTTCAACGTCGGTGCGGCGGATGTTGGAGCCGGTGACCTCGATGCGGGCCAGGTCGGTGGCCTTGTCCTTGCTCTCCTGGGCGAAGGCAGGAACGGTGACCGACAACAGCACGCCGGCAATGGCCAGCGTCAGCGGAGCGATCGAACGACAGGGGGGGCGGTGGTGGCGGGCGGGCAACATCGGGGTTCTCTCCTGGCAGGGGTGCGGCGCAAAAAGTGAGCGCGTGGGCGTTCGGCGGGCAAAACGCTCCCGGGCCACGGCCATGAGGGCCGTAGTCGGAATGGGCGGGGGGAGGAGCGGTGTTACGTAGGGGTCATGGGGCGACGATGCTGGCGGAGTCGCCCTCCTGGCCGATCAGCACGGCGTTGGCCCAGTTGGCACAGACCTGGGCGGGTTGGCTGCCCTGCGCACCCAGCGTGCGCAGGCTCAGGGTGGAAAGGCCACGGATGTCCAGCTCCGGCTTGACCACGCCGGGCGCCTTGACCAGGCCGCTGTCGTACAGCAGGCGGTTGTCACCCCAGACCTGGAACTGCAGGCCACCGGCAGTGCGGCAGGCGTCGTCGATGCCGAGGTCGGCGCGCAGCAGGTGCCAGCCTCCCTGCAGACGCAGGTCGATGCGGCTGTTGGCGCCGACGCCCAGGCCACGACGGAACTGCAGGCCGTTCATGCGCATGCCGGCGTCGCCACGGAACGACTGGTCGGTGCGCACCTGGCTGGCCAGCGCGGCCGGCACCGGCAGCTCGGAGAGATAGCGCTGCCGGGCCGGTCGCTCCGGTTCCTGGTGTTCAAGAATGTGGAAGGTGGACAAGGCGATCGGGCCGACATCGCGCGGCTGCAATGCATCGAAGGCGCGGGCGGTGCCCTGTGCGGCGGTCACCATCGGGTCGGTGCTGCTGGCGCCGTCGCCTTCGGGGTTCTGCACGCTCAGCACGCGGAAACGCAGCAGGCGACCCGCGTGGGCCGGGAAGTCGATGCGCTGCACGCCTTCCTTCAGCTGCAGGCGGCCGCGGGCGATCGGCTCGCCCCACTCGCCATTGCTGTCGCCGAGGTGGACCTCGTAGTCGCGTACCTGGCCGTGCTTCCAGTTCTTGTCGTTGCGCGGCGCGATGTCGATGCCGTCGATCATCCTGCGCTCGCCGAAGCCGATCACCCACTCGTGCGCACCGGTGCGCACGGCCTGGTTGCGCACGCTGCGGAACCAGGTGCCCGGATCATCATCGAAGGCATTTTCCAGCGCATGGCCGGGTTCTTCGGCCGGGCGGTTGACCACCAGCAGGCTGTCGGCCGGCAGTTCGCGGCCCAGCACCGGCGCGGCCGGATAGGCATCGTCGGCGGCCGCGGCAGCCACCGCGAAGTCCAGCTGCAACTGCAGCGGCTGGCGGATGTCCTGGGCGGCGGTGCGCACATGCACCGTGCCACGACGCTCCTTGGCATCGAAGTACCAGCCTTCACTGGCGTTGTTGAACGCAGCGGCATCGGCCAGCGCCGGCAGCGCGCGACCACCGGCCTGCACCGCGCGCGGCGCCTGGCGGCTGAGCACGCGCAGGCCATAACGACGCTGCGCCAGCTGGCCGTTGTACTGGCCCTGCACGGCATCAATCTGCACCTGCACCGGGCCGCTGCCCTGCGCCGGCGCCTGCACGCGGATCTGCTGCGTGCTCGATTCGCCCTGCTGGTAGCGGCGGGTGTTGCCGTCGTCTTCGTACAGCGTGTACTGCGACTCGCCCTGCGGGTACAGGTCGAACGTCACTTCATCGAGAGGCTTCTCGCCATCGAACAGCATCGACGGGTACATCGGCAGGATCGCACCGGCACGCACGAACACCGGCAGCGTGGCCAGGTCCACCTGGCGGTCGAGCTGGCGGCCATCGGCGGCGGCCTGCACGCGGCGGCCATCCCAGTAGTCGATCCAGCCGCCGGCAGGCAGGTGGATGTCGCGGCGCCAGCCACGGCTTGCGGCCTGGCTGCGATACACCGGCGCCACCAGCAGGTCGCGGCCGAGCAGGAACTGGTACTTGTAGGTTTCATCCTGCGCATGCGGATCGCGCGGGTTGTCCCACATCAGGCCACGCACCGGCGGTGCGCCAGTCTGCGCAGCCTCGTGCACCAGCCCGTACATGTACGGGGTCAGGCGCATCTTCAACTTCAGGTAGTCGCGGTTGATGCTGCGGTTGGGCTCGTCGTACCACCACGGGTGCTTGCGCGCGTTCGACGACCAGCCGCTCATGCCCATCAGCACCGGGGTGAAGGCCTTCCACTGCAGGTCGCGGGTGAAGGTCTCGGCGCTGCCGCCGAAGATCGCATCGACGTCGCCGCTGGCGTAGGCCATGCCGGACAGGCCCGAACCGACCAGGGTCGGTACGTGCCAGCGGATGTAGTCCCAGCTGCTGCTCTGGTCGCCGGTCCATGCCACCGCATAGCGCTGGATGCCGGCCCAGCCCATCACCGTCCACAGGAACGGGCGCGAATCGGAATTGTCGAGGATGCCATTGAATGCCTGGCGGTTGGCGTCCATTGCGAACTGGTAGCCCTTGCCGGTCCAGGCCACGTCCAGCTTCTGCACGCGGCTGCCGGCCTTGCCCACTTCCCAGGCGATCTTGTCGACGCCGTTCTCCGTCCACAGACCGGTGCGGAAACCGTACTTGGCCAAGCCCTTCACCGTTTCCGGCAACTGCTTGTAACCGCAGCCGTAACCATCATTGGGCAGGATCCAGCCACCGGGCATGTCGTGGGCGCGGTACTGCTTGGCCACGCTGTCGATCACATCCGGGGTGGTGCCGGTCGGGCCGTCGCTCCAGCCTTCGGGCACGGTGCCGGGCTTCTTGCTGTTGTCGCCGTCGTTGTAGCAATCGGCATCGCCGTAGGACAGCGCCCAGCGCGCCACCATGTTCGGGCGGCCGGTCAGCTGGGTGTAGCGCTCGATCAGTTTCGGCAGGTCGGCGCCGACGAAGTAGTACGCATCGAAGCGGTCTTCGCGGTGCAGCAGCGTGGCCTGGTCGGCCTCGCGCAGATCGTAGCTGCCATCACTCCAGGTATTGCGCAGCATGCCCCAGCCACGGCTGCTCAGCAGCATCGGCGCCGGGCTGGGGCGGTCGCCCTCTTCCCAGCCGCCGGAGTAGGACACTTCCAGCTCGCGGCCCTTGAACTGGTAACGGCCGTTCTGCTGGCCGCCACCGTAATAGCCTTCATCGGCCTGCGAGGACAACACCTGCACGCTCTGCGTGGCATCCAGGTCCAGCGGCTGCAGCTCCTGCCAAAGGGCGGTGGGTTGGCCGTTGTCCAAGCGCTCCAGACGCAGGCGCAGCGGCTGCCGTTGTACATGCAGCACCAGTGCATCGGTGCGCACGCGGATTTCCTGCACGTCTTCTTCCAGCTGCGCCCGCACGTTCGCCTTGGGCTGCGGCAGTACGATCGGTGCGGCCTTGTCACCTGCACCGGTGAGCTTGCCGTTGCGGCCGGCCTGCACGCGGATGATGTCGGTGGCCGGCAGCTCGATGCGGATGCGCGCGCCCTTGTCGGTCTGCAGGTCCCAGCCCTGCACGCCGTCGCGGCTGTCGCTGGCGCTGACCGAACGCAGGTTGCCGACGGGCTCGGCCCGGGCCGGCATGGACGCCAGCATCAATGCCGGCAACAGGGCCAGCATCAGCGGCGAGCGACGAACGCAGATTTCCACGCGGACTCCCAACCCGTTCACCGGGCGTTTCGAAAGCGATTGGGCCGACTCTAGGGCAGCGATTCGAAAGATGTCAACAAATTGAAAGTAAAAAGGAAGATATATTCCATTGAAACGAAAGTTGTTGCGCCGCAATACTTTGTGTAAGCGCTTGCAGGCGCCTGTTAAGCATTGTGCGATACGGCATCCGGCCGGTTCTTTCGTTTTCCCAAGCACTCCCGGGCGGGAAAAGTCACCACGCCATTTTCTTTCTTTTTACTTTCGCTATTTGACATTTCGAAAGAAAACACAGATGGTGCGCTGGCCCAACTGGAACCTCCGAATGGACGTCACCCTGCTTTCCGATGTGTCCGCCTGGCAGCGCCTTGGCGGAGCCGATACCGCTACCGAAATCGCCCAGCAGCCTGCGCTGTGGGAAGCCCTCGCACAGGATCTGTCGCGTGCCCGCGACCGCCTGCAGGCCTTCCTCGGCGACAGCCTCAACGATCCCAACCAGCGCGTGCTGTTCACCGGCGCCGGCAGCTCCGGCTTCATCGCCGAAATGGTGGCCGATGCCATCAACGCGCAATGGCAGGCCGATGTGCGCGTGGTGCACACCACCAGCCTGCTGACCCACCCGGCGCTGTACCTGCAGCGCGACCGCCCGACCCTGCTGGTCTCGTTCGGCCGCAGCGGCTCCAGCCCGGAAAGCGTGGCGGCGGTGGACCGCGTGCGCAGCGACGTGGATGACGCGCGCTTCCTCGACATCACCTGCAATGCCGATGGCGAACTGGCCCGTCGTGGCGCCGGCCGTGCCGATACCTGCACCCTGCTGATGCCGTCGGCCAGCTGCGACCGTGCCTTCGCCATGACCAGCAGCCTGACCTGCATGCTGCTGGCCGCACTGACCGTGTTCGATCGTTCGCCGTGGGATGCGCGTGTGGCGCGCCTGAAGCAGATCGCAGCGCTGGCCCGCGAAGGCCATGCGCAGTGGGATGCACCGGTGGCCGCGCTGGCACAGCGCCCGTTCAACCGCATCATCTACCTCGGCAGCGGCCCGCTGGAAGCGCTGGCACGCGAGTGCGCGCTGAAGGTGCTGGAACTGACCGCCGGCCGCGTGCTGGCGCTGGCCAACACCCCGCTGGGCTTCCGCCACGGCCCGAAGTCGACGCTGGACGGCAACACCCTGGTGGTGGTGCTGCGCAGCGTGCAGCCGCTGGCGCGCCGCTACGAACAGGACCTGCTGGAAGAACTGCGCCGCGATGGCGTGGCCGGCCAGGTGCTGGCGATCGGCCCGCATTCGGACATCGGTGCGGACGACGAGTACACCCTCACCGTACCGGCACTGGATGATCCGTGGCTGGCGCCGGTGTGGCTGGGCTTTGCGCAGCTGTTCGCGCTCCAGCGCTCGGCTGCGCTGGGCCTGACTCCGGACAATCCGTTCCCGGACGGCACCGTCAACCGCGTGGTCAAGGGCGTCACCATCCACCATGGCTGAGCTGATCGCCCACGCCTGCTACGGCATCGACATCGGCGGCACCAAGATCGAGCTGGTGGCGTGCGATGCGGCGATGCAGGTCACCTGGCGCCGCCGCGTGGCCACGCCGCAGGGCGACTACGACGGTTTCCTGCAGGCGGTGGTGACCCTGGTCGCCGAGGCCGATGCCGCGCTGGGCCGCAGTGATGCGGCGATCGGCATCGCCCTGCCCGGCGTGCGCGACCGCCGCAGCGGCCGCCAGCTCAGCGCGAACGTGCCGGCGTTGACCGGCCACAGCGTGGCGGCCGACCTGCAGGCGCGCCTGCAGCGGCCGCTGCATTTCGGCAACGACCTGCAGTGTTTTGCCCTGTCGGAAGCACACGGCGGTGCCGCTGACGGCTACCCCAGCATGTTCGGCGCCATCCTCGGCACAGGCGCGGGCGGTGGTTTCTGCCTGCACGGCCGCCTGCTGTCCGGTTTCAACGGGCTGGCCGGCGAATGGGGCCACTGGAGCGTGCCCGGTCATCTGCTGCAGCGCCACGGCCTGCCGCTGATCGACTGCGCCTGCGGCCTGCAGGGCTGCGTGGAGCGTTATGTCTCCGGTAGTGGCGTGGCGATGATCGAGCGTCACCTCGGTGGCAGCGCCGCCGACGCCAGCGCGGTGATCGCCCTGGCCGACGCCGGTGATGCGCGCGCGCGCAAGGCGCTGGACATCCATCGCGACCTGCTCGGCCACAGCCTGGCGGCGCTGGTGCTGGCGCTGGACCCGCACGTGATCGTGCTCGGCGGCGGCCTTTCGCAGTACGCGCCGCTGTACGAGCACCTGCCCGCCGCCATCGCCGCCCATCTGTTCAAGGGTGTGCAGGTGCCACCGATCGTGCCGCCACGCTTCGGCGATGCCGGTGGCGCACGTGGTGCTGCCCTGCTCGCCTGCCAACCCTCGTTTTCCTGATGTCCGGAGCCTGACCATGTCCCCGTTGCAGACCCTGCTTGCCTCCCACCGCGCCGGTGCCAACGTCGGCCTGTACAGCGTCTGCTGCAGCAACGAGCAGGTGCTGCGCGCGGCCATGCACGTGGCGCTGGCACACGGCACCGTGCTGCTGATCGAGGCCACCTCCAACCAGGTCGACCAGTTCGGCGGCTACACCGGCATGACCCCGCCGCAGTACCGCGATTACGTGGGCACGCTGGCCGATGAGGAAGGCTTCCCGCGCGAACGGCTGATCCTGGGCGGTGACCACCTCGGCCCGAATGCCTGGCAGAAGCGCCCGGCCGCCGAAGCGATGACCCACGCGCGCGTGCTGATCGAAGCCTACGTCGCCGCCGGCTTCCACAAGATCCACCTGGACTGCAGCATGTCCTGCGCCGATGACCCGGTGCCGCTGCCCGATGCCATCGTCGCCGCGCGTTCGGCCGAGCTGGCCGAGATCGCCGAACGTACCGCCGCCGAGCACGGCCTGCCGCCGCCGGTCTACGTGATCGGTACCGAAGTGCCGATTCCCGGTGGCGAAGCCTCGCTGGCCGAAGGCCTGCAGGTAACCACGCCGGCCGCCGCCGCACAGACCCTGGCCATCCACCAGCAGGCGTTCGACACGCCGCAGCTGCGCGACGCGTGGCAGCGCGTGATCGCGATGGTGGTGCAGCCGGGCGTGGACTTCGACCACAGCAGCGTGCACGAGTACGACGCGACCGCCGCCAGCACGCTGGCCGGCTTCCTCGAACAGCAGCCGCGCATCGTGTTCGAAGCGCATTCCACCGACTACCAGCGCGAAAGCGGCCTGCATGCACTGGTGCGCGATCACTTCGCCATCCTGAAGGTCGGACCGGCGGCGACTTTCGCCTATCGCGAGGCGCTGTTCGCGCTGGCCGCGATCGAGGCCGAGCTGCTGCCGGCCGCGCAGTGCTCGCGCCTGCCGCAGGTGCTGGACGAGGTGATGCTGGCGCAGCCGAAATACTGGCAGTCCTACTACCAGGGCGATGAGGCGGCGCTGCGCCTGCTGCGCAGTTACTCCTTCAGCGACCGCTGCCGCTACTACTGGGGCGAGCCGGCGCTGGTGCAGGCGGTGCAGACACTGTTCGGCAACCTGGAGCAGCACGTGCCGCCGCTGGTACTGCTCAGCCAGCACCTGCCGGAGCAGTACCGCGCCGTGCGCGAGGGCAGCCTGGCCAACACCCCCACCGCCCTGGTGCAGCACCGTATCGGCCTGTGCCTGGGCGAATACGCCCGCGCCTGCAGCGCCAACCAGGCCGGCCCCCGCACGCAGAATGCGGGCTCGGCTGCCGGCGTTCCTGCGAACGGCTAATCTCTACCTTTTCCCGCGAAACCGAGAATGGCCATGCGCAACACCCGCTCCCGCCGGCAACAGATCCTGCAGCTGCTGATCGAGCATGGCTCGGTGCAGGTGGCCGATCTGGTCGAGCGCTTCGGCGTGTCGGCGGTGACCATCCGTGCCGACCTGACCCACTTCGAGTCGCAGGGCCTGGCCAACCGTACCCATGGCGGCGCCACGCTCGTTCGTACGCCGCCGCAGGAACAGGACATCCACGAGAAAGACGCGCTGAACCTGCCGCTGAAGGAATCGATCGGTGCGCGCGCTGCGCGCCTGGTGCAGCCCGGCGACAACATCATCATCGACTCCGGCTCGACCACGATGACCCTGGCCCGCCACCTGCGCGCGCATCGCGACGTGACGGTGATGACCAACGGCCTGAATATCGCCTGGGAACTGGCCAATGCCGCAGGCATCACCGTACTGCTGACCGGTGGGCTGCTGCGCCAGCAGTCGCTGTCGCTGCAGGGCAGCCAGGCCGAGGCCAGCCTCAATTCGTACAGCTTCGACACCCTGTTCCTGGGTGTGGACGGCCTGGACCTGCAGTTCGGCCTGACCACCCACGACGAGGCCGAAGCCCGCCTCAACCACCGCATGGTCGAGCGTGCGCGCCGCATCGTGGTGCTGACCGACGCCTCCAAGTTCGGCCGCGTCAGCCTGCACCGCATCGCCCTGCTGGATCAGATCCACGCCATCATCACCGACGCCGGCATTGACGACGCAACCCGTGAGGGGCTGCAGCGGCTGGGCATCGAAGTGATCATCGCCGAGCCCGCCGCATGACCGACACCCGCACTCTGCATGGCCGCATCCTCACCCCGCTGGGTTGGCGGCGCGGCCACGTCCACTTCGATTCGCAGGTGCGCCAGCTGCAGGTGGATGACCACAGCGGTGCTGACGACCTGCAGCTGCCGGTGATCCTGCCCGGCTTCATCGACCTGCATGTGCATGGCGCGGCCGGCGTGGACCTGATGCAGGGCGGCGACGTGGCACGCACCATCGCCCGCACCCATCTGCGCTTCGGTACCACCACGCTGCTGGCGACCACCATGACCGCCGGGCTGGACGAGATCGAGCACGCGCTGCAGGGCGTGGCCGCCACCATGGCGGCACCCGATGCAGACGCCGCCAGCATCGTCGGTGTGCATCTGGAAGGACCGTTCATCAGCCCGCAGCGTCTGGGTGCGCAGCCCAACCGCACGATCGAGGCGACGCTGGCACTGGTGCAGCAGCTGCATGCGCTGGCTCCGATCCGGGTGATGACGCTGGCCCCGGAAATCGGTGAGCACACCGCGCTGATTCCCGCGCTCTCGGCGATGGGCATCCGCGTGCAGCTAGGTCACAGCGCCGGTACCTACGAGGAAGGCGTGGCCGCGCTGCAGGCCGGTGCCTCCGGCTTCACCCACCTGTTCAACGGCATGACCGGCGTCGATCACTATCGCCCGGGCATTGCAGCGGCGGCGTTGGCACATGCGCAGTACGCCGAGATCATTCCCGACCTGCAGCACATCCACCCCGGCGTGATCCGCCTGGCCGCGCGCGCGATCCCGCGCCTGTACGCGGTGACCGACGCCACCGCCGCCACCGGCATGCCCGATGGCGAGTACGCGCTGGGCGAACAGCGCGTGCACAAGTGCGGCGGCTGCGTGCGCCTGGCGACCGGTTCGCTGGCAGGTAGTGCACTGACCATGGACCAGGCGCTGCGCAACCTGGTGCAAGTGGGCCTGGAGCTGGCCGATGCCTCGCAACGTGTTTCCACCTTCCCGGCGGACTACCTGGGCCTGGACGATCGCGGCCGCATCGCGCCCGACGCCCGCGCCGACCTGGTGGTGCTGGACGCCGAACTGCGCCTGCAGCAGGTGGTGGTTGGTGGGCGGGTAGTCGATTTGAACGCCGCAAACGCCTGATATCTGCGTTTTTGTAGAGCCGAAGGCAATGGCAGGAGCCATTGCCAACGTCGCTTGCGACGGCCCGGAGGGTGCCGATCAGGACGATCGGCATAGCCATGCTCGGCTCACCGCGCGAAGCGCGGCATGGAGAACCTCAATATCGGAACGGAAAGCAGCCGAGCATGGCTCGGCTCTACATGAAGCGCGCAAGCGCAATGCCTCAGCCACGCACCATCCCCGTTATTCCAGGAATACGCCGATGACCGCAGCCGCCGCACCTGCCGTACCCGCTTCCACCGCTCCGCGCTGGCCCGTACGCTACCTGCTCTTCATCGGCGGCCTCGGTGGCCTGCTGTATGGCATCGACATCGGCATCATCGCCGGCGCCCTGCCCTATCTTGAAGCGACTGCCAGCCACGCGTGGCAACTCAGCAGCCAGCAGCTCGGTTTTGTTGTGGCTGCGGTGCTGCTGGGCAGTGTGTTGTCCTCGCTGTTCGCCGGCATGATTGCCGACCTGATCGGCCGCCGCGGTGCGATGCTGCTGGCCGGGCTGCTGTTCACCGCCTCAATCCCGATCATGGCACTGGCCTCGGGCTACACGCCCCTGCTGCTCGGCCGGCTGCTGCAGGGCATCAGTGGCGGCCTGATCGGCGTGGTGATTCCGCTGTACCTGGCCGAAGTGCTCAGCCCCGAGCGACGCGGGCGCGGCGCGGCCATGTTCCAGCTGCTGCTGACCGTTGGCCTGGTGCTGGCTGCCCTGATCGGCCTCTACCACGCGCACGCCGTGGATGCCGCCGCCGAAGCCGTGCGCTCACTGCCGGTCGCGCAGCAGGCGCAGGAGCTGTTTGCGGTGAAGGACCACGCCTGGCGCACCATCTTCTGGACCTGCCTGGCGCCGGGCCTGCTGTTCTGCGCCGGCATCTTCTGGTTGTCCGAATCGCCGCGCTGGCTGGTGCGTCGCGGCCGCATCGATGATGCGCGCCGCAGCCTGCAGCGCGTGCTGCCCGCTTCGGAGGTGGAGCCGACGCTTGCACAGATCCAGGCACCGGAATCGAGCAGCGGCAGCGGCAAGCGCGACCCGCTGCTCAGCCGCCGCTACGTGGTGCCGTTCCTGCTCGCCTGCGTAGTGCTGGCCTGCACCCAGGCCACCGGCATCAACTCGGTGCTGGCCTACGCGGTGAACATTCTCAACCAGGCGGGCCTGTCCGGCTCGGTGGCCAATGGTGCCGATGTGGCGATCAAGCTGCTCAATGCGGTGATGACCGTGGTCGCGCTGCTGCTGGTCGACCGCAAGGGCCGCAAGTTCCTGCTGATGCTCGGCAGTGGCGGCATCTGCGTGGCCCTGCTGGCCGCCGCCACCCTCTTCTTCCAGGCCGAACGCGGTCGCACCGACGTGCAGCCGCAGCTGCAGGCGGCGGTCAGCGGCGATGGCCTGCAGCTGGTACTGGATGATGCGCAGTGGCAGCGCTTGGGCGCTGGCATCGACAGCGAAGGCCGGCCGCTGCAGCTGACCGTGTCGTATGCCTACGGCGACTTCACCAATGTGCGCGCCCTGCGCAGCGACAACCTGACCGACCGCGAGCTGCGCATCGAGCGTGCCGGCACCGTGCAGCCGGACAGCGTGATCGGCGCGTTCTTCCGCAAACTTCACCTGAACCCGTTCGCCGATCCGGCCAAGGCCGCGCAGGCACCGCTGCGCATCGAGCAGGCACGCATCGGCCCGGTGCCGCCACCGGCACACGGCTGGGCAGTGGCCGCCTGCATCCTGGTGTTCGTCGCGTTCTTCGCGGTCGGCCCCGGCGTATGCGTGTGGCTGGCGCTGTCGGAGCTGATGCCGAACCGCATCCGCTCCAATGGCATGAGCATCGCGCTGCTGATCAACCAATTCGTGTCGACCACCATCGCCGCGATCTTCCTGCCCACCGTGGGCCACTACGGCTACGCCAGCATGTTCGTGTTCTGGGCGGCGTGCACCTTCGTGTTCTTCCTGGTAGCCGCGTTCTGGCTGCCCGAGACCAAGGGCAAGTCGCTGGAAGAAATCGAAGCACGGTTCGCCCGGTAGCGGTCGACCTGGGTCGACCTCCGCGCGCAGCGCGGGTTCATGGCGCGCCCGTCATTCGCCAGTGATGTGCTTCGCCAGCTCCCGCGCTTCGGCAACGCTGGACAACCCGCTCAGCATCATTGATTCGCCGAACGGCCCCTGCACCGTCGCCACCATCAGCACGCGGCCATCCACGCTGAGCGCCGCGCGCTGGCCCACCAGGGCCGCGGTGCCATCGTGGATGCGTTGATGTGCCTCCGGCCGATAGCGGATCTGCAGGCCCGGCTGCTTGCCTTCATCCAGCACATAGCGCACATCGGCAATATCCGCGCTGCCGGCAATCGGCGGCTCGCGCAGCGCCAGGGTCTCGCCCTGCCACTGCACGGGCGTGCCCTTGCCGGTTGCATCGACCGCGCTCAGGCGCACATCCACGCCGGGGCGTGGTGCATGATTCTTGCCTGCCAACGCACCGGGCATGGCGCCCGGCATGCATCCGGCCAAGCTCAATACCATGCCCAGCAATAGGGGAAGCGCAGCCCTCACTTCAGCTTCCGCAGCTTGAACGCCACCAGCACCTGCAACAGCCCGTACAGCAGGCTGCCGATGCCGATCCACAGCGTGGTCACCGCCACGCCCGCATACGGGTTGGCCGCGAACAGGACGCCCAGCACCACCGCCAGCACGCCACTGAGGATCAGCAGCCACTCGCCCTGGATCTGCTTGCGCACGCGGATCGCGAACACGATGCGATAGATGCCGGCCACCAGCAGCCACGCTGCCAGAAACAGCACCAGCACGCTGGCGGTGGCCAGCGGATTGATCACCGCCAGGATGCCGAAACCCAGCGAGGCGATGGCATACAGCGCCAGCCAGCCACGCGAGGCACCGCTGCCGCCGCTGACCAGTGCGAACAGGCTGATGACACCTTCAACGATGGCCATCACACCCAGCGTCCATGCCAATGCCATGGCTGCAGACAGCGGCCAGCCGATGGCGACGATGCCAAAGCCCAGCGCAACCAGCCCATACAGCAGGAGGATCCACCAGCTGCGCCCAACCGCCGACAACAAGGGAGACAAGGGGGAATTCATGGCCACTCCTTCGATCCGGAACCGGGCTCATCCTAGCCCCTGGTGATGAAGAGGGCGATCACGGCGCCCGCGCGCAGACCCATACCCGCACCTCGTCCGCTCCCACCCACCGCAGCGTCTCCGCAACCTCCATCACCGTGCTGCCGGTGGTCATCACATCGTCCACCACGGTCAGTCGCGGCGGCACCGGACCACGTACATCGAACGCATCGAACAGGTTTTCCCTGCGCTGTTCGGCCGTACGCTCAGACTGCGGCGCGGTATGCCGCCGCCGGTACAGCCCCTGCCAGACCGGCATCGGCAGCAGGCGGCACAGTTCGGCGGCCTGGTTGTAGCCGCGCTGGCGCAATCGACGATTGTGCAGCGGCACCGGCACAAGCGGCGGACGCCACCACGGCGGCGGTGCGCGCTGCATCAACTGCGCCAGCAGGCGCCCGGCCGCCAGATCCTGATGGAACTTGTAGCGCACCAGCAGCTGGTCCACCGGCGGCAGGTACAGCAGGCTGGCATGCGTGGCGGCCTGCGGTGGCGCTTCCTCGCGGCAGCTGCCGCAGACGATCAGGGCGTTGTCGGGCAGCGGCAGTGCGCAGCGCAGGCAGGCGCGGCCCGACCACGGAAGTTCCGCATAGCACGCGGCGCACAGATCCAGCCCATCGTGGCCGGGGTCGTTGCAGACCAGGCAACGCAATGGCAGCAGAACGCGGAGCAGCGCGTGAGGGACAGTGCTTGCCGCGTGCAGGAAGTCGATGCGCATGCGCCAGCCTTCCATCGCTGCGTCAGCTTCACCATCAGCGGACCGCGTGCTGCGGTGTCAGCGCTATCTGTTACCGCGCCGCCCTTCAGGGCGCGCGTTCGCGATCCCCGGCATCCGACGGCGCCACGGCGGGCATCATCAACACCTCCGCCAGACCACGATAGATCGGCACGCGGCACACCAACCCGGACACGCCGCGCGCGATCAGGACCGTGGCCAGGATCGGCAGCAGCAGATCACCACTGTCGGTCAGCTCCAGCGAGACCACCGCCGAGGTCAGTGGCGCCTGGGTGACGCCGGTCAGATAGGCGCACATGCCCAACAGCACGAACGCACGCGGGTCCACGCCCGGCATCAGGACCGCCAGGTTGTGGCCCAGTCCGGCACCGACCGCCAGCGCCGGCGAGAACAGGCCGCCGGGGATGCCCGCCACGTAGGACGCCAGATTCGCCAGCAGCTTCATCAGACCGAATTCATGGCCCACCATCGCCTGCCCCTGCACCAGGCTGCGCGCCTGCTCGTAGCCGGTGCCGAACGCGCCTTCGCCGAACGTCAACGCCAGCGTCACCACCACCAGGCCGCAGCCTGCAGCCAGCAGGACGGGATGCCGCTGGCGCAGCTGGCCCAGCCAGCGCGGGCGGCCCGCCGCACTGGCCAGCACCGCACGCGCGAACAGGCCTCCCAGCAAGCCCGCCACCACGCCGCACAGCAGGATCGCCAGCCAGCCCTGGCCCAGCGGCAGCCGCGCGCTTACATGGCCGAAGTAGGTGTAATTGCCCAGCAGTCCGAGCGATACCACGCCGCCGACGATCACCGCGGTCAGCAAGGTGCCTGAGAAACGATGTTCGAAGCGGCCGCTGAGCTCTTCGATGGCGAAGACGATACCCGCCAGCGGTGTGTTGAACGCCGCCGCAATGCCGGCCGCACCACCGGCCAGCAGGAAGTGCGAGAGCTCGCGCGGGTCCTTGAAGCCGAACCAGCGGCCGAACAGGTACATCAGGCTGGCGCCCACATGCACCGTCGGGCCCTCGCGCCCGACCGACGCGCCGCCCAGCAGCGACAACGAGGTCAGCAGCAGCTTGCCCGCCGAGACCGCAGGCGAAAGATTGACCTTCCGGAACGGCTCATCGGGCTTGTCCAACGCAGCGATGACCTGCGGAATACCGCTGCCCCGCGTGGGTTTCAGCACACCGGAAGTGAGCCAGGCCAGCAGCGCGAAGATGCCCGGCGTAAGCAGCAGGGCCCACCACGGCGAGTGCGAGGTGATGTACTGGAACAGATGGAAGGCCGCGTCACTGGCCTTGGCGAACAGGATGGCCACCAGCGCCACGGCCACAGCGCCGCCCCAGAGCGCGGCACGGCGACGCCAGGCCTCGCTGAGAACCAGCGCAGTGATGCGGCCGCGGAGGTGATGGAGATCGGTCATGGGGCAGAGTCTGCGCGCCAGCGCTTTGGTTGGGCAGCGGCCACTGTGGCTGAAGGCCTTGCAGGATGCGGTGAAATGCACTGGTACTGCCGGAAACGCACCCGAAACCCGGACAGATGCAACGATCTGCCACGCCCGATGTTCAGATCGCCAAACGATGGAGAACGTGGGTCAGCGCAAGCTGGGAACAACCCCGGTCCGGCAGTACACCATCCTCGCCGGGCGCCCCCACCTCGAACCCTTCCTCGACGTCCTCGTAGTACAGCAACCCGTCAGGTAGATGTGCGACCACCCACACCGACTCGATGGTACGCAGCCTGTGCAGTGGCATTGCGCGCAATGGCACACGCAGAGACTCGAAGATGGCTCGATGCCCCGGTGAGCAGTCCTGCAATTGCCGCGCGATCAGGGCTTCCAGTTCTTCGCGGGTGATGGGCAACCAGCTGTCGAGAGGGTCCATTGCAACGCGCCCGATTGAATATGCACGCCTGAGTGTATCTCCAGGGCCCCGCGCACCGCCTCTTTCCGGATCAGCTTCAACGCGTGTCCCAGCAGCACGTGCCGGCCTGTTGTTGCGTCACCGGCTAGTCGGTGAAGCGGGCCACCACCGCACCGTAAACAATTTTCAATACATTGCAGTTGACAGCCTGAACGCCCCCACCCACACTGCCGCCCTCGCTCCACTCGTACCCAAGGTCCCGCCATGGCTGCCGCCATCCGCCACGACTGGCAACACGACGAACTGCAGGCGCTATTCGATCTGCCGTTCCCCGAGCTGCTGTTCCGCGCCGCAGCGGTCCATCGCGAGCACTTCGACCCGTCGCAGGTGCAGGTTTCCACGCTGCTGTCGGTGAAGACCGGCGGCTGCCCGGAAGACTGCGCGTACTGCCCGCAGGCGCAGCGCTACAGCACCGGGGTGAACGCGCAGAAGCTGATGGAGACCGACGCGGTGCTGGCCAAGGCACGCCAGGCCAAGGCCGCCGGTGCCTCGCGCTTCTGCATGGGTGCCGCGTGGCGATCGCCGAAGGACCGCGACATTCCGAAGGTGGCGGCGATGATCGCCGGGGTGAAGGCACTGGGCCTGGAGACCTGCGCCACGCTGGGCATGCTCAGCGGCGAGCAGGCGCGTGCGCTGAAGGATGCGGGCCTGGACTACTACAACCACAACCTCGACACCGCGCCGGACTACTACGATTCGATCATCCACACGCGCCAGTACCAGGACCGTCTGGATACGCTGGAGCACGTGCGCGATGCCGGCTTGAAGACCTGCTGCGGTGGCATCGTCGGCATGGGCGAGACGCGCGCGCAGCGCGTCGGCCTGCTGCTGGCGCTGGCCTCGCTGCCGGCACATCCCGATTCGGTGCCGATCAACAAGCTGGTACAGGTGGCGGGCACGCCCCTGCATGGCAGTGCCGAACTGGACCCGTTCGAGTTCGTGCGCATGATGGCGGTGGCACGCATCGCCATGCCGCGCTCGATGGTGCGGCTGTCGGCCGGGCGCGAAGCCATGAGCGACGAACTGCAGGCGCTGTGTTTCCTTGCCGGTGCCAATTCGATCTTCTACGGCGACAAGCTGCTGACCACCGGCAACCCGGAGAGCGAGCGCGACCTGGCGCTGTTCGCGCGGCTGGGACTGCAGCCGATGTCGGTGCAGGTGGATGCCGAGGGCCACGACCACGGCGGCACCGTGCACGCCGATATCAGTGCCGATACGCCCGGCTGTGGCTGCGCTCACGCGGCCTGAGACGGGCCGCAAGCAGGCGCCGCGGCAACGCGCTACCCTAGCCGCCCCGTCGACGCATTCAGCCACCATGGCCCGCCCCGACCTGACCGCCCGCCTCCACGCCCAGCGCGCCCTGCGCGATGCCCAAGGCCGTCGCCGCCCGCGACGCACGGTCAGCCGTCGTGATGGCGTGCGCCTGGAAGTGGACGGCCAGTGGCTGACCGGCTTCTGCAGCAATGATTACCTGGGCCTGGCCCAGCAGTTCAGCGTGGTCAATGCGCTGCAGGATGCTGCCGCGCGCGAAGGTGCTGGCGCTGGTGCCTCGCACCTGGTCTGCGGCCACCACGCCCTGCACGAGGCACTTGAACGCGAAGTGGCCGAGTGGCTGGGCTATCCGCGTGCGCTGCTGTTCGGCAGTGGCTTCGCAGCCAACCTGGCGGTGCAGCAGGCATTGCTGAGCGAAGAGAACGATGTCTGCGTGCAGGACAAGCTCAACCACGCCAGCCTGCTCGATGCGACGCGGTTGGCCGGTGCACGCCTGCGCCGCTATCCGCATCTGGATGCAGAAGGCGCGATGCGTCAGCTCAAGCACGCGCCCGATGGCGCGGCGATGCTGGCCACCGATGGTGTCTTCAGCATGGATGGCGACATCGCACCGCTGCGTGCATTGTCGCTTGTGGCACGCCTGCAGCAGGCGCTGTTCTACGTCGATGACGCGCACGGCGTGGGCGTGGTCGGTGATGGCCGTGGTGCCGTGGCCGCCGCCGGGCTGGGCGTGGACGACGTACCGCTGCAACTGGTCACGCTGGGCAAGGCACTGGGCGGTTCCGGTGCACTGGTACTGGGCCGTGACGACCTGATCGAGCATCTGGCCGAAACCGCGCGCCCGTACATCTACACCACCGCCGTGCCACCGGCGATGGCCGCTGCGGCGCTTGAAGCAGTGCGCCTGGCGCGCCGCGACCACTGGCGCCGCACCAAACTGACCGACCTGATCGCGCTGTTCCGCAGTGAAGCACGTCGCCACGGCCTGGACCTGATGGCTTCGGAAACGCCGATCCAGCCGCTGCTATGTGGTGATGATCATACCGCCGTGGCGATGTCCACGACGCTGGAACAGGCCGGCTGGCTGGTCGGCGCAATCCGCCCACCGACGGTGCCGGAAGGCAAGGCACGCTTGCGCGTCACCCTGTCCGCACTGCATACGCCGGAACAGGTGCGCGGCCTGGTGGAGGCCATCGCCAGCGCGCGCGACCGCGTGACCCTGGCCGTGCGTGAAGCCGCGCCACCGCCGCTGCCCGCTTTTGCCTGAGTTCCGTGTCGTTGCCCATGCATATTGAAGTGACCGGCCGTGGGCCGGACCTGGTTCTGATCCACGGCTGGGCCCTGCAGGGCGGTGTGTTCGCACCACTGGTGCAGCGCCTGGCGGACCAGTTCACCCTGCACCTGGTAGACCTGCCCGGCCATGGCCACAGCCGCGAGGACACCACGCCGCTGCGCCTGCCGTTCGTGGTCAATGCCATTGCTGCGGCCACGCCGCCGGCGGTGTGGTGCGGCTGGTCGCTGGGCGGCCTGTTCGCGCTGCATGCTGCCGCGACGCTGCCGAAGGTGCGCGGGCTGGCGATGATCGCGGCCACGCCGCGCTTCGTGCGTGGCGAAGACTGGCCGCACGCGGTGGAACCGGCGGTGTTCGAACAGTTCGGGCGCGAGCTGGCCAGCGACTTCGGTGGCACCCTGGAGCGCTTCCTGGCGCTGGATGTGATGGGCTCGGCACACGCCCGCGAGGAGCTGCGCACGCTGCGCCAGCGCCTGGTCGAGCGCGGTGCACCCACCGAACGCGCCCTGCTGGAGGGCCTGCGCCTGCTGGAAAGCACCGATCTGCGCGGCGCGCTGCCGACGCTGGGCAGGCCCAGCCTGTGGATCGCCGGCCAACGCGACCGGCTGGTATCTCCGGCGGCGATGCAGGCCGCCGCGGCACTGACCCCGGGCGGGCAGGCGCTGACCATCGCCCACGGCGGCCATGCGCCCTTCCTCGGCCATGCCGACGAGGTTGCCGCCGCCCTGCAACACTTCGTTGCCGGCCTGTCACCGGCCGATGGCGGACAATGAGCGCCTTCCGAATTCCGCAGGACTGACACATGGATCTGGGTATCAATGGCCGCTGGGCACTGGTCTGCGGCGCAAGCAAGGGGTTGGGCCTGGGCTGCGCGCGTGCGCTGGTGCGCGAGGGCGTCAACGTGGTGATCGTGGCCCGCGGTGAAGCCGCCCTGCAGGCCGCCGCTGAAGAGCTGCGCGCGCTGGCCGGTGCCGCCGAGGTGCGCGCGGTCGCCGCCGACGTCACCACCGAAGCCGGCCGCGTCGCGGCGCTGGCCGCATGCCCGCAGGTGGACATCCTGGTCAACAACGCCGGTGGCCCGCCGCCCGGTGATTTCCGCACCTTCGAGCGCGACGACTGGATTGCCGCGCTGGACGCCAACATGCTGGCGCCGATCGCGCTGATCCGCGCCACCGTCGACGCGATGATCGAGCGCGGCTTCGGCCGTATCGTCAACATCACCTCGTCGGCGGTGAAAGCCCCGATCGATATCCTGGCGCTGTCCAACGGCGCGCGCAGTGGCCTGACCGGTTTCGTCGCCGGCCTGTCGCGCCGCACCGTGGCCCACAACGTCACCATCAACAACCTGCTGCCCGGCCAGTTCGACACCGACCGCCTGCGCGCCAACTTCGCCCACAGTGCCGGCAAGGACGGGGATGCTGGCGAAGTGGCCGAACGCCGCCGCCAGCAGATCCCCGCCGGCCGCTTCGGCACGCCGGATGAATTCGGCGCCGCCTGCGCCTTCCTGTGCAGTGCACAGGCCGGTTACCTCACCGGGCAGAACCTGCTGATCGACGGCGGCGCCTACCCCGGTACGTTCTAAGAGACTTTCGCAATGCCGTCCCACTTCGATGCCCGCCACGTCCGCCGCGCGTTCGCCCGTGCCGCCAACAGCTACGACGCCGCCGCTGCCCTGCAGCGCGAAGTGCAGTCGCGGCTGATCGAATCGCTGGACTACCTGGAGGCACGCAAGCCCGAGGTGGTGCTGGACATTGGTGCCGGCACCGGCCATGCCAGCGCGTTGATGAAGAAGCGCTGGCCGAAGGCGCAGGTGATCGCGCTGGACGTGGCGCTGCCGATGCTGGACCAGGCCAAGCGCCAGGCCGGCTGGTGGAAGCCGTTCCAGCGCCTGTGCGGTGACGCCGCCGCGCTGCCGCTGGCCGACAACAGCGTGGACGTGATCTTCAGCAACCTGTGCCTGCAGTGGGTGGACGACCTGCCGGCGGTGTTTGCCGGGTTCCGTCGCGTACTCAAGCCGGGCGGCCTGCTGGTGTGTTCCACCTTCGGCCCGGAAACCCTGATCGAACTCAACGAGGCATTCGCCGCCGCCGATGACCGCCCGCACGTGAGCCGCTTCGCGCAGATCGCCCAGTTCGGCGATGCGCTGATGATGGCCGGCTTCCGCGACCCGGTGCTGGACCGCGACCTGTTCACCCTGACCTACGACGACCTGCCGTCACTGATGCGCGAACTGCGTGCGATGGGGGCGACCAATGCCCGCGTCGACCGCCGCCATACGCTGACCGGGCGTGGCCGCTTCGCTGCTGCTGCGGCCGCCTACGAGCCGATGCGCCGCGCCGACGGCAAGCTGCCGAGCAGCTGGGAAGTGATCTATGCCCACGCCTGGGCACCGGACCCGGGCGCACCGATCCGCGAAGGCGGGCATGACGTGGCATCGGTGCCGGTGTCGGCAATTCCGATCCGGCGCAAGCAGACCTGATCGTCCGGTAGTGCCGGCCGCTGGCGGGCAACTTCAAGATTCCATGCTGGGCAACTGCCGGCCAGCGGCCGGGCCAACCGCAAGCCACACCGTACGCGAATAGCTCGGGTAGGTGCCAACCTTGGTTGGGACACCCCATCAGATCGCGGTGCCGCCAGCAGTGTGCCGACCAAGGTCGGCACCTACCAAAGGCGGGTATGGGCCGGCACGTGAACCGGGTAGCGCCGGGCCATGCCCGGCGAGCGCAGCGGCACCCTCAGGTATTGGCCGGCGAACTCAGCGGCGGGCGCACCAGGTCGCGGTGGAAGAAATAGATTTCCTGCACCAGGAAGCGCCAGCTGGTGTGGAAGCTGCGGAAGCGCGTGCTGGGCGTGGACGAGGCCAGCGCATCGATGCCCAGCGCCCTGCTCAGGCGCAGCGCGCGCGCCATGTGCAGCGGATCGCTGACGATGATCACCCGGTGCAGGTCGCGCTGGTCCATCAGCCGCTTGGCTTCAACCAGGTTCTGCACGGTATTGCGCGAGGCGGTTTCGATCAGGATCGCATCGTCCGGCACGCCATGTTTCAGCGCATAACGCCGCGCCACCTGCGATTCGGAAAAACGCGCACCGGTGCCACCGTAGCCGCCGGTGAAGATCAGCAGCGGCGCGTACTGGGCCTCGTACAGGTCCAGCCCATGCCGGATACGCTCTTCGAACACCGGTGACGGCTTGGCGTCATAGGCGGCCGCACCCAGCACGATGATGGCGTCGGCCTTGGCGGCCTGGTCACGCTCGCCGACCCAGACGATCCAGGCAGTCACGCCCAGCAGCCAGATCACCAGCAGGACAAACAGCCGCCACAGCCAGCCCAGCAGGCCGGTGCGAGGCCGCTGCCGGTCGCGGCTCAAGGCGACCCCCAGCGCAGCGCTGGCAGGTCGACGTTGCCGCCGGACAGCACCAGGCCCACGCGCAGTCCGGAGAAACGTTGCGGCTGCGCCAGCACCGCAGCCAGCACGGTGGCCGAGGACGGCTCAACCACCTGCTTGAGCACCTCCCACAGCAGGCGCATCGCGGCCATCGTCGCCGCGTCATCGACCACGATCACCTCGGCACTGGCCGCGCGCAGCAGTTCGAAATTGGGCGCGCCGATCAGAGTACGCAGGCCATCGCAGATCGTGTCCGGGGTGAACGCGTCCTGGCGCTCGCCAGCGGCCAGCGAGCGCGCGGTATCGTCGGCACCGGCCGGCTCGGCCAGCACCAGACGGGTCTGCGGGCTGGCGTGCTGCAGCGCCAGCGCAGTGCCGCTGGCGAGGCCGCCGCCGCCCACCGGCACCACCAGCACGTCGAACGGGCCGTCGCTGTGCAGCAGTTCCAGGGCGGCGGTGCCCTGTCCGGCCATCACCGCCGGATTCGTATAGGGATGAACCAGGGTCGCACCGGTGTCGGCCTGCACTTTGGCGCAGGTGGCCTCACGGTCGGCAATGGTCGGCGGGCAGTGCCAGAGCGTGGCGCCATGCCGGGCAATATTGGCCAGCTTGGCCGCCACCGCGCCTTCCGGCACCACCACATGGCAGGGAATGCCACGGGTGCGCGCGGCCAGCGCCAGGGCGGCGCCGTGATTGCCAGAGGAGTGGGTGACCACGCCGGCACTGGCGGAATCAGCCTCCAGCGACCACACCGCGTTGCAGGCACCGCGGAACTTGAACGCACCACCACGCTGCAGGTGCTCGGCCTTGAAGGCCAGCTGTGCCCCGGCCAGCGCATCGAGCGTGTGCGAGCGCAGCACCGGGGTCACGCTGGCATGCGGGGCGATCCTCGCGGCAGCAAGCAGGACGTCGTCGGCGCGGGGCAACAGTGAATCGCTCATGACGCAAGATTAACGTATGCCCCCGCGCTGGCGACCGGGACACAGGTCATGCCAGCATGCAGCCCTACGCCTCCATTCATCCTGGCCGGCGGAATTAAGGGCCGATTCAACGCTTGCGCCCGAAGCTGACTGCACACCCGTCCTCTGGGGGGACCCACCATGAAAATGCGCCTGATGCTTGCCGGTGGCCTGTTGCTGGCCCTGACCGGCTGCACCACCTACGACTATGTCGGCGGCGGCCGCAGCGGCAGCTACTACCACGGTGCGCCGTCGGTGGAATACCGCTACCCGGCCGGCTATCCCTACAACTACGGCCCCTACTACGGTGGCTATGGCGGCTACTACGGCGGCTACGGCAACCCGTATTACTCGCGCCCGATCTACCGTCCGCCGCACAACCACCGCCCGCCGCCGCGTCCGGGCAATGGCGGCGAGCACCGTCCGCCGCCGCCGTCGCGTCCGTCGTACAACGGGGGTTCGCCGTGGCGGAACATGGACTCCATGCGCCGCCCGCCGCAATCGAACGCCCAGCCGTCGGCGCCCCCGCCGCAGGCCCGTCCGGCACCGGCACCGAGTGCGCCGAGGATGAACGGTTCCCCCTGGCGCAACATGGATCGTGCGACGCAGCGCACAGTTGAGCGCTGAACCGTCTTGCATTTCACACGGTCTAAGCCGCAATCTACGCGGACAGTGACGGCCCGCGTCACAAAGTGACAAAAACGACACGGGCCGCCGCAAAAAGCTCTACGTCGATATCCGACAGGAACATCTGGATCCCCCCTGTTCCGGCCCTGTCGGATGTCGGCACCTCTGAAGACAGACGGCCCCGCAATGCGGGGCCGTTTGTTTTGTTGGGTCGCCAACCGCCGAGGGCCCCAGCGTCAGTAGCTCCACGCCATGCGTGGATGGCGCCTTCCCGACAGCCGCAAAAAAACAGGGCCGGACAGTCCCCCGACTGCCGGCCCTCTGCTCCCCCACCGTGCGCCTGTACCGGCCCCTGTTCCAATTCCGGTCACGGGCGCCTACGGCGCCAGCCACGATGGGTGCTATTGGGTTATCTGCAAAAATCCTGCCAACTTTAGGGCTGATTTCGACGCCGGCCGGCCGGCACCGACGTCCCGGCCCCGAATGGCGCTAAAATCGCCACCCCGGCGCCGCCCCCGGTCCGCGCCCGCCCCCAGCTGAACAGCCCCCATGAACCCGTCCTTCCATCGTTACGACGTCATCGTCATCGGCGGTGGCCACGCCGGCACCGAAGCCGCGCTGGCCGCGGCCCGCACCGGCGTGCGCACCCTGCTGCTGACCCACAACATCGAAACGGTGGGTGCGATGAGCTGCAACCCGGCCATCGGCGGCATCGGCAAGGGCCACCTGGTCAAGGAGATCGACGCGCTGGGCGGTGCGATGGCGCATGCCGCCGACCGCGCCGGCATCCAGTGGCGCACGCTCAATGCCTCCAAGGGCCCGGCCGTGCGCGCCACCCGCTGCCAGGCCGACCGCAACCTGTACCGCATGGCGATCCGCGCCATCGTCGAAGGCCAGGCCAACCTGACCGTGTTCCAGGCCGCCGTGGACGACCTGGTCATCGAAGGCGACGCCGTGCGCGGGGTCATCACCCAGACCGGGCTGCGCTTCGATGCCGAGGCCGTGGTGCTGACCGCCGGCACCTTCCTGGCCGGCAAGATCCATGTCGGCCCGACCCAGTACGCCGCCGGCCGCATGGGCGACCCGCCGGCCACCACGCTGGCCGCGCGCCTGCGCGAGCGCCCGTTCCAGGTGGATCGCCTGAAAACCGGCACGCCGCCGCGCATCGATGGCCGCTCGCTGGACTACAGCGTGATGGACGAACAGCCCGGTGATTCGCCGCGCCCGGTGATGTCCTTCCTCGGCTCGGTGGACGAGCATCCGCAGCAGGTCAGCTGCTGGATCACCCACACCACCGAACAGACCCACCAGATCATCCGCGACGCGCTGCACCGTTCGCCGCTGTACAGCGGCCAGATCGAAGGCATCGGCCCGCGCTACTGCCCGTCCATCGAGGACAAGGTGGTGCGCTTCGCCGAGAAGGCCAGCCACCAGATCTTCGTCGAACCCGAAGGCCTGGGCATCGTCGAGATCTATCCCAACGGCATCTCCACCTCGCTGCCGTTCGACGTGCAGCTGGAGATGGTGCGCAGCATCCGTGGCTTCGAGAACGCACACATCACCCGCCCCGGCTACGCGATCGAGTACGACTTCTTCGACCCGCGCGGGCTGAAGGCCTCGCTGGAAACCAAGCTGGTCAACGGCCTGTTCTTCGCCGGCCAGATCAACGGCACCACCGGCTACGAAGAGGCCGCCGCGCAGGGCCTGCTGGCCGGCCTCAACGCCGCACGCCAGGTGCGCGGGCTGGACGGCTGGTGCCCGCGTCGCGACGAGGCCTACCTGGGCGTGCTGGTGGATGACCTGATCACCCACGGCACCAACGAGCCGTACCGCATGTTCACCAGCCGCGCCGAGTACCGCCTGCAGCTGCGCGAGGACAATGCCGACCAGCGCCTGACCCCGACCGGCCGCGAAATGGGCCTGGTGGATGATCGCCGCTGGAGCGCGTTCGAGACCAAGCAGGCCGCCGTCGCCGCCGAGCGCGCGCGCCTGGGCGCACTGTGGGCAACCCCAGCCAACGCGCTGGGCCGCGAAGTGCAGGACACGCTGGGCGTGGCGGTCAGCCGCGAAACCAACGTGCTGGACCTGATCAAGCGCCCCGAGCTGGATTACGCCAAGCTGATGCAGGTGCCCTCGCTGGGCCCGGCAGTGGCCGATGGCAAGGTCGCCGAGCAGGTGGAGATCGGCGTGAAGTACGCCGGCTACCTGGACCGCCAGCGCGAGGAGATCGAGCGCCAGCAGCGGCATGAAGCCACGCCGATCGCTGAAGCCTTCGACTACACGACGGTGCGCGGGCTGTCGACCGAAGCGCTGCAGAAGCTGGAGCGCGTACGCCCGCAGACCATCGGCCAGGCACAGCGCATTCCGGGCATGACCCCGGCAGCGATTTCGCTGCTGCTGGTGCACCTGGAGCGCGCACGCCGGGGACGCGTGGCATAACACGAGCGCGATAGATGCCATCCACGCATGGCGTGGATCCACTGCAATGCTGCGCGCGATCCGCTGTTCCGCATACAGCATCGGCTACAGCTACGAACTGTAGCGGGTAGTGCCGGCCGCGGGCCGGCAACCGCAGAACTCCAGACATGACCTTGAGGTTGCCGGCCAGCGGCCGGCACTACCCTGCGGTGCGCGCGCGGCGTGCAGACCACGCAGGTATCATCGTCGTGAACGCCCTGATTTCCGGAGACTTCGATGAACCCGCTGCGCCCCTTCCGCGACAAGATGCCCGTCCTCGGCGAACGCGTGTACATCGATCCGGCCTGCACCATCATCGGCGACGTGGAGCTGGCCGATGACGTGTCGGTATGGCCGGGCACGGTCATCCGCGGCGACGTCAACCATGTGCGCATCGGTGCACGCACCAACGTGCAGGACGGCACCATCATCCACGTCAGCCACCACAGCCCGTACAACAAGGCCGGCTACCCGACCCTGATCGGCGAAGGCGTGACCGTTGGCCACGGCTGCATCATCCATGCCTGCACGATCGGCGATTACAGCCTGATCGGCATGGGCGCCTGCATCCTCGATGGCGCCCGCGTGGAGCGCCATGGCTTCGTCGGCGCCGGTGCGGTGATCGGCCCCGGCAAGGTGGTGGGCGAAGGCGAGCTGTGGGTCGGCAACCCTGCACGACCGGCACGCACGCTCAGTGACAAGGAGATCGAGGCGCTGCATTACTCGGCCGACCACTACGTGCGGCTGAAGGACGAATACCGGGGCTGAGCCCCCGACGCTGCCATGCGGCTCTGCTAAAGTCTTGGCCCGACCAGGACCTGTCGAGACCCCCATGCCTGTGGCTGCCCGCCGGAGAGGACTCCGGCGCCCACAACGAAGGCCATCGCGCTGATGGCCGCACCGATGCTCGATACCTACCGCGAGGTGGTGACGCCGGAGGGTGTGCCGCTGCAGTTGCCTGCCGCCGGCCCGGTACCGCGGGCGATGGCCTGGCTGGTCGATCTTGGCGTGCGCATCGCGGCACTGGTGCTGGTGTCCATTCCGCTGGCGCTGCTGGACAAGTTCGGCTCCGGCCTCTACCTGGTGCTGATGTTCCTGGTCTACTGGGCCTACCCGATCGTCTGCGAAGCGTTGTGGGGGCGCACGTTGGGCAAGCGTGCGCTGGGGCTGCGCGTGCTGTCCCGCGATGGCGCGCCGGTAGGCTGGATGGCGGCGATCACCCGCAACCTGCTGCGCACGGTGGACATGCTGCCGTTCGGCTATGCGCTGGGCCTGATCAGCAGCCTGTTCGATCCGCATGGCCGCCGCCTTGGCGACCTGGTGGCGGGCACCGTGGTGGTGCACGCACCCGCGCTGTACCTGCCACCGCCGCCGACCATCGACAGCGTGCTGGCCCCGCCGCAGCCGCTGCGACCAGAGGAACAGGCTGCGTTGATGGCCTTCGCCGAGCGCGCGCCACGGTTGTCGGCGGCGCGCCAGCAGGAGCTGGCCGGTATTGCCGAGCCACTGACCGGCACCCATGGCCAGGTCGGGGTGCTGCGCCTGTATGCGATGGCCAACTGGCTGCTGGGGCGGCGATGAAGCAGGAACAGTTCGTCGCCCGCTACCAGCAGGAATGGCAGGACCTGGAGCAGTGGCTGCTGCTGCGTGCTGGTGCCTCACGCCGCACGCGCCGCAAGGCCAGCGGCCTGGCACTGGACGACACCACCTTCCCGCAGCGCTACCGGCGGCTGTGCCAGCAACTGGCGCTGGCCCGCGAACGCGGCTACAGCCCGCAGCTGGTGCAGCGCCTGCAGCAGCTCATGCAGCAGGGCCACAGCGTGCTGTACCGCACGCCGCCGACGCGCTGGCGGGGTGCCCTGGAGTTCCTGGTGGCCGATTTCCCGCTGCTGGTGCGCAGCCAGGCGCGCAGCATGTGGGTGGCGCTGGCGATGTTCGCGCTGCCGGCGGTGGCCTGCTTCGTGCTGGTGCAGGTCTATCCGGACCTGATCCACATGCTGATGGACAACCGCCAGATCGCCGAGATGGAGCGCATGTACGATCCCGCCGCCGAGCGCCTGGGGCGTGACAGCGGCACCGACTGGATGATGTTCGGCCACTACATCATGAACAACATCAGCATCGCCCTGCGCACCTTCGCCAGCGGACTGCTGGCAGGGCTGGGCACGCTGCTGGTGCTGTTGTTCAACGGCGTGATCATCGGTTCGGTGGCCGGTCACCTGCAGCACATCGGCCATGGCGACCCGTTCTGGCGCTTCGTGGTCGGCCACGGTGCCTTCGAGCTGACCGCGATCGTGATCGCCGGCGGTGCCGGTCTGCAGCTGGGCATGAAGCTGCTGGCACCGGGCCGGCGCAGCCGCCTGGATGCACTGGTCGAAGGCGGCCGCATCGGCGCACGGCTGTGCCTCGGCGTCGCCTTCATGCTGCTGGTGGCCGCCTTCATCGAAGCCTTCTGGTCCTCGCTTGCCGAAGTACCGGCGTGGGGCAAGTTCAGCGTGGCCGGTGTGTTGTGGGCCGGCGTGCTGCTGTGGCTGTGGCGCGGCGGACGTGGGGGCGGCCATGCGCATTGACCGCCTGGATGTGGCGCTGCGCGCCCGCAGTGGCTGGGAAGCGATGGAGCTGGGCACCGCCCTGTCCCGCCGTCACGCGCGTGCGCTGTGGGGCAGCTGGCTGCTGGCCAGTGCACCGCTGTTCGTGATCTTCAACGCGCTGGGCTGGTGGCTGGATGCCTTCGGCTGGGCCTGGCTGGCGATGTGGTGGTGCAAGCCGCTGTTCGAACGCGCGCCGCTGTACGTGCTGTCGCGCGGCATTTTCGGTGAGCCGGTCGGCACGCTGGCCGCCCTGCGCGCGCAGCGAAGCTGGGGCAACAGCGGCTTCTGGGGCTACCTGGGCTGGCGCCGCTTCAGCGTGCTGCGCAGCCTGTGCCTGCCGGTGAACCTGCTGGAAGGCAACACACCGGGCCAGCGCGGCCCACGCCGTCGTGCGGTGGCAGCCGGCGCAGCGGGCGCGGCACTGGTACTGACGGTGACCTGCCTGGCGTTCGAAGCCGTGTTGGTATCCGGCGCGATCGGTGCGGTGTTCATGTTCATGCCACTGGAGCTGATGTCCGAATCGTGGCGTGCGGCGTGGGACATGATTGGCAAGGACACGCCGGCATGGGCACGGCTGGGCTTCAACCTGGCGTGCTGGCTGGCCTCGGTGCTGATCGGCCCGTTCTTCGTCGGTGCGGGCTTTGGCCTGTACCTGAACCGTCGAACGCAGATGGAAGCCTGGGACGTCGAAATCGCCCTGCGCCGCCTGCGCGAGCGGCTGCTGCCGGCAGCATCGACGCTGGCGCTGCTGCTGTGGCTGGCACTGCCGCTGGTGTCCGCACCGGTGCATGCGCAGGACGCGCAGACGGTCGCGGAGCAGGCAGGCGATGCCGAAGAGGACGAAGACAGTGCGGAAGAACCGGCCACCGCGGCCAACGACCCCGCCAATACGCCGGCAATGATCTTCGGTACAGCGCCGGTGGACACCGCCGGTTTCCGTCAGGCAGTGAACCGCGCCTATGAAGACCCGCTGCAGCGCCCGACCCGCCAGGTCACCCGCTGGAAGCCGATCGAGCAGGCCGAGGAAAAAAAGAAGGAAGACAAGCAGCTGCAGCGTGACACCAACAGCAAAGGTGAACGCAAGGCGCGCAAGGACGGCATCGCCTGGCTGGCACGGCTGGCCGAATGGGGCCTGTGGGGCCTGCTCGGCATCCTGCTGCTGGTGCTGCTGCTGACCGCGCGGCTGTGGCTGCCGTGGCTGCGTGGCAGTGGCCGGCGCAAGGCCGACGCTGCACCGAAGGTGCTGGAGGAGCAGGTGGAGTTGCCGGTGGTGCTGCCGCCGGACGTGGCCACCCAGGCCGGCCTGCTCTGGGACCAGGGCCGGCCGCGGCAGGCGCTGGCCCTGCTGTACCGCGCCAGCGTGCGCACGGTGGGCGAGCGCAGCGGTATCGCGCTTCCACCCGGTGCCACCGAAGCGCAATGCCTGCGCGCATCGCGACGCATGCCCCAGGCCAGCGACCGTGACCTGTTCGCGCGCATCGTGCGCATGTGGCAGTACGCCGCCTACGGTGGCCGCCTGCCCAGCCGCGCCGATTTCGATGCATTGGCCGATACCCTGCGCCAGCAGTACGGGTGGCAGGCATGAGTCCGCGCCTGTTCTGGTCGCTGCTGCTCGGTGCGCTGGTGCTGTTCGGCGTACCGCTGACCATCCTCTACCTGCGCACGCACGAGCGGGTGACCGAGACGATCCGGCTGCCGCCACAGGGCGAGGCCGCCTACAACCCGCTGTACGTGCTCGGCCAGGCCCTGCGCGCCGATGGCATCGACGTGCATTCGCGACCGCGGCTGGAGTTGCAGCAGATGACGCTGGGGCGCCACGACACGGTGGTGCTGCTGCAGGACAGCAGCGAACTGCCGCCGCCCGTCGCCAGCGCACTGCTGGACTGGGTCGACGGGGGTGGTCACCTGCTGGTACGTACGCCGCCGCCGGCCGAGGACGATGCCGGCAGCACACAGGGCCCCCTGCTGGACCGGCTGGGCGTGGACAGCCTGTTCCAGCGCAGCGACTGCCAGCCGTTCCATGTCGACGACGATCCTGGCCACGTCGAATTCTGTGGTGGCCGCCGCTTCACCCTGGGCTTTGCCGCCAGTGCGCAGGCCGAACGCCGCTGGGGCACTGATCGCGACCTGGTGTTCGCGCGCCTGCGCCACGGCCAGGGCAGAGTGAGCGTGCTGGCCGACATGGAGTTCATGCGCAGCGAAGTGGACTCACCGGCAGCGCGCCTGGCGTCGGCAGGTGGCGGAGCCAGCGACGGCCTGCACGACGCGTCGCATCGCGACCTGACCCGCTACCTGCTCGATCCGAACTATGGCAAGGGTGCGGTCTGGCTGGTCTATGCCAGCCGCCCGCCGTCGCTGTGGTCGCGCATGTTCTATCAGGGCTGGCCGTTGTGGGTGCCGTTGCTGCTGGCCTTGCTGGGCTGGCTGTGGGGCCGTTCACAGCGCTTCGGCAGCCTGCTGCCGTCGCCGGTGCTGGAACGTCGTTCACTGCTGGAGCACGTGCGTGCCAGTGGCGAACTGCTGCTGCGCTTCGGTCACGGCATACGCCTGTACGAGGCCGTGCTCGCCCTGTTCCTGCACCGCCTGCGCCTGCGCGCACCGATTGCCGCCGCATTGGATGGTGCGCCGCGCGATCAGGCCATCGCCGAGCTGCTGAAGTGGCCGCAGGGCCGCGTCGCCAGCGCGCTCACGCCCCCACCGCCGCACGATTCCTCCGCCCTGCGCGAGCGCATCCGCTTGCTGCTCCAGATGAGATCCCTGCTATGACTGAAGTCCCCGAGCTGCCGGCGGCTGCCAACGCCCGCCTGATCGAACGCGTCGATGCCATCCGCGATGCCGTCGGCCACGCCTTCATCGGCCAGGCCGATGTGCTGGACCAGATCCTGGTGGCGCTGCTTGCCGGTGGTCACGTGCTGATCGAGGGCGTGCCCGGGCTGGGCAAGACCCTGCTGGTGCGCGCACTGGCACAGGCCCTGGAGCTGGATTACGGGCGTGTACAGTTCACCCCCGACCTGATGCCCAGCGACGTCAGCGGCCACGCGGTGTACGACCCGAAGAGCGAGAGCTTCAAGATCCGCCGCGGCCCGGTGTTCACCAACCTGCTGCTGGCCGACGAGATCAACCGTGCACCCGCCAAGACCCAGTCGGCGCTGCTGGAAGTGATGCAGGAAGGCCAGGTGACCATCGAAGGCAAGGCCTTCACCCTGGCGCCGCCGTTCATGGCGCTGGCCACGCAGAACCCGCTGGAGCAGGAAGGCACCTACCCGCTGCCGGAAGCACAGCTGGACCGCTTCCTGCTGAAGGTGCTGATCGACTACCCGCAGCTGGAGGACGAGAAGCGCATGGTGACCGCGATCACCAGCGGCCGCGCCGCCAGCGATTTCGACCTGAGCCAGGTGCCGCGTGTGCTCGGCGCCGGCGAGCTGCTGGAACTGCAGCGCGCCACTGCGGCGATCACGGTCGATGACGAAGTGATCGATTACGCGGTACGCATCGTCGCGGCGACCCGACAGTGGCCGGGTATCGCGGTCGGCGCTGGCCCGCGTGGCAGCATCGCGCTGGTGCGTGCCTCGCGCGCGCAGGCGGTGCTGGCCGGTCGTGATTTCGTCACTCCGGATGATGTGCGCGACATCGCACGCCCGGCGCTGCGCCACCGCATCGCGCTGGCCCCGGAACTGCAGATCGAAGGCCAGGACGCCGACGACGTGCTGGGCGCGCTGCTGGCCAAGGTGGAAGCGCCACGCCGATGAGGCCGGCCCCGCTGCTGCTGGCACTGCTGCTGGCCTGGGCTGCCCAGGGCGGTCTGGTGCTGGGCGGTCTGCTGCCGCGCTGGAGCTGGGCGCTGGCGGCGCTGGCGATTGCCGTGCCGGCGCTGATGGATCTGTGGCGCCAGTGGCGGCGTCCGTCGCCGCAGGTGCAGCGCGAACTGCCCGAAGCGCTGGCACTGGGCGTGCGCCGCGAGGCTGCACTGCGGCTGCAGGCGGACGCACTGATGACGGTGCAGGTGTTCGACCTGGTCCCCGGCGGCTGGCCGCTGGAATCACTGCCGCAGCGCGTGCGCCTGCAGGCGGGCAGTGCTTCCACCCTCCACTACCACCTGCAGCCGCTGCAGCGTGGGCATTTCCGCTTCGAAGGCGTGCACCTGCGCATGCGTTCACCGTGGCGGCTGTGGTGGCAGCAACGCACGCTGCCGCCCGCACTGGACGTGCGGGTCTATCCGAACTTCGTGCCGCTCACCCGCTTTGCCCTGTTCAGTGCCGACCAGGCCTCGCGGCTGGTCGGTGCACACGTGAAGCGCCGCCGCGGTGAAGGCACCGACTTCCACCAGATGCGCGAGTACCGCATCGGCGACAGCCTGCGCCAGCTCGACTGGAAGGCCACCGCGCGTGCGCGCAAGCTGATCTCGCGCGAATACCAGGACGAGAAGAACCAGCAGCTGCTGCTGATGCTCGACAGCGGCCGGCGCATGCTGGCCAGCGAAGGCGGGCTCTCGCACTTCGATCATGCCTTGAACGCCTCGCTGGTGGTGGCCTACCTGGCGCTGCGCCAGGGCGATGCCGCCGGCCTGTTCGCCACTGGTGGCGAGCGCCGCTGGGTGGCACCGCAGCGCGGGATGGGCACCGTCGAGCACCTGCTGCGCGCCAGCTACGATCTGCAGCCGCGCGCGGTGGCCACCGACTACCTGGCCGCCGCCACCGAAGTGTCGCTGCGCCAGCGCCGGCGCGCGCTGGTGATGCTGGTCAGCAACGTGCGCGACGAGGACATCGAAGACCTGCTGGCGGCGGTGCGCCTGCTGCAGCGGCGCCATCTGGTGTGCGTGGCCAGCCTGCGCGAGCGCGAGCTGGACGCTGCGCTGGAGGGTGACGTGCAGACCCTGGAAGACGCCACCCAGGCCGGTGCAGCGGCGCTGTATCTGCAGCAGCGCGCGAATGCGCACGAGGCGCTGCGTAGCGAGAAGGTAATGGTGCTGGACGTAACCGCCGATGCCCTGCCCGGTGCGCTGGTGGAACGCTACCTGGCGGTGAAGCGCGAAGGGCTGCTCTGATACCAGCGATCGATCTGGTGGGAGCCAACAACGGTTGCCGGCCAGCGGCCGGCACTACCCCTGCAACAACTAACGTATCGCTCTGGTAGGTGCCAACCTTGGTTGGCACGAACCCACAGCGCCGACCAGGGTCGGCATCTACCAACAACGGTTGCCGGCCAGCGGCCGGCACTACCCCTGCAACAGCCGACGCATCGCTCTGGTAGGTGCCAACCTTGGTTGGCACAAACCCACAGCGCCGACCAAGGTCGGCATCTACCAACGGCAATTGCCGGCCAGCGGCCGGCACTACCCCTGCAACAACCGACGCACCGCTCTGATAGGTGCCAACCTTGGTTGGCACGGAATCAACGGCGCCGACCAAGGTCGGCCACTACCCACAGCGGTTGTTCTACAACCGGCGTCGGTTGCCCACGCCGGCCCGGGGGCGCCGCACCGTCATCAGACGTAGATCCGCGTCGGCGCCTCATCAACGATCGCGTGCGGCACGAAGCGCGCGCTGTCGCGGGTGATCGCGCTGTCGTCCTCGCGGATACCGATGCCGCAGGCGTGGTCGCCCACCACCCAGCTTCCGATCAGCGGATAGCCGCCCTCGAAGCGGGTAAGCGGGTGCGCACGCTGGATGATCGCCGGGCCGTCGTAGGGACCGTCGCTGCGCTGGGTGCTGCCATCGGCCAGGTGCATCTCGATGTTCGCGCCTTCGCGCGAGAACAGCGGCTTGCGCACCCAGCCCGAGGCCAGCGTGCTGCCGTCATCGAAATGCGCTTCCAGCAGGTTCGGATGGCCCACGTTGCGCTGCCACAGCAGCGGCAGGATGCCCTTGTTGCTCAGCACCGCCTTCCACGCCGGCTCCAGCAGCTGCACGCCCGAACCGGGCAGCGCGCGGCCGAACTCTTCCGCCATCAGGTCTTCCAGCGGGTACAGCTTGAACAGCGTGCCGATCACCGAATCGTCCAGCGCGGTGAAGCGGCCGTCCTCGGACAGGCCGATATCCTCGATGGCGATGGCCTGGCCATGCAGGCCGGCCTGCGACGCACAGTCGCGCAGGTAGTCGACGGTGCCGCGGTCTTCTTCCGAACTGCCCACGGCGCTGAAATACAGCGGTGGCGGCAACTGCGTGGCCAGTTCGCCGAAACGTTCGACCAGCGCTTCGTGGATCGCGTTGAACTGGTCGGCATGCTGCGGCAGGCGACCGGCGTTGCGCTGGTCTTCCAGCCACTGCCACTGGAAGAAGCTGGCCTCGAACAGCGAGGTCGGCGTGTCGTAGTTCAGTTCGTACAGCTTGGCCGGGCCGGTACCGTCGTAGGCCAGGTCCAGGCGACCGTACAGATGCGGCTGGCGCTGGCGCCAGCTGTTGGCGATCCAGTCGCGGTAATGCGACGGAATCGCCAGCTGGTCCATCAATCGTTCGCTGCCGATGACATCACCGACCAGGTCCAGCGCCATCTGGTGCAGCTCGGCGCTGGGGTCTTCGATGTCCTGTTCGATCTGGCGCAGGGTGAAGGCGTAGTACGCGCTTTCATCCCAATACGGCTGGCCGTCGATGGTGTGGAAGCGGAAACCCGCTTCATCCGCACGTGCCCGCCACTGGGCACGCTCGGCAATCCGGATGCGCTGCATGGGTCGATCAGCCGCCGTAGCTGCCGCTGGTGCTGCGGCGTGCGCTGGTGTTGCCGAAGCCACCACGGCTGGCGGTGACCGCACGGTTCGGCTCGCTGGTGACCGGGGCCAGGCCGGCCTTGCCCGCGCCGATGCCGCTGGCGGTGTTCAGGCCACCGGTACCGCCCGGTGCCGGACGCGCCCATCCAGCGCTCTTGTCCTGGTAGGCCGGCGCCGCCGCCGGCGCCTGCGGCGCGAGGCCGCCGCGGTTGCTCAGCATCTGCGACATGAAGAAGCCCATCATCATCGGGCCGATGAACGAGGTACCGGCCGAGGTGTGCTGCTGCACGCACTGTTCCGGCTTGTAGTCCTTCTCGCAGGCTTCCTTGCTGGCGTACTTCGGCGCCGCATCGGCGGCCTGCTTCTGCGCTTCGGCGAAGGCATTGCGGCACGACGAGGGATCGCCGGTGGCCTCGGTGCAGGCCTCCACCGAGGTGTACAGGCCTTCCTGCACCTTCACCTCCGGCTCCTTCTGGCAGGCGGTGAACAGCAGCGGCGCAGCGCTCATCAGCAGCAGCGCGGTGGTGCGGGAACGTTTCATGGCCTCATGCCCTGTCGACGGATCAATGCCCCAATGATGCCAAATCCGGACCAGCAACCGGAATCGGCAAAGTCCGAAAGATGAACGGACTTTCATTTTCGTCGGGCATTGGGGTCAGAGCCCATCGCGCCGCGATGGGATCCGACCCCGGGCGGCGCACCGCTCTGGCAGGTGCCAATCTTGGTTGGCACACACGGCACGGCGCCGACCAAGGTCGGCATCTACCGAAAACGGGTGGTTGCAGCAGCAACCGAAAAAATTGGCCATGATCGGGCGACCCCCACGTTGTACGGCCCGCCCGTTCCGCCAGCCATGCCTGAATACCGCTCCCGCACCTCCACCGCCGGCCGCAACATGGCCGGCGCCCGCGCCCTGTGGCGTGCCACCGGCATGAAGGACGGCGACTTCCACAAGCCGATCATCGCCATCGCCAACTCCTTCACCCAGTTCGTGCCCGGCCACGTGCACCTGAAGGACCTCGGCCAGCTGGTCGCGCGCGAGATCGAACAGGTCGGCGGCGTCGCCAAGGAATTCAACACCATCGCCGTGGACGACGGCATCGCGATGGGCCACGACGGCATGCTGTATTCGCTGCCCAGCCGCGAGATCATCGCCGATGCCGTGGAGTACATGGTCAACGCGCACTGCGCCGACGCGCTGGTGTGCATCAGCAACTGCGACAAGATCACCCCCGGCATGCTGATGGCCGCGCTGCGCCTCAACATCCCGGTGGTGTTCGTCTCCGGCGGGCCGATGGAAGCGGGCAAGACCAAGCTGTCCGAGCACAAGCTGGACCTGGTCGATGCGATGGTGGTGGCCGCCGATGACAGCGCCTCCGACGAGAAGGTCGCCGCGTTCGAGCGCAGCGCCTGCCCCACCTGCGGCTCCTGCTCGGGCATGTTCACCGCCAACTCGATGAACTGCCTGACCGAAGCGCTGGGCCTGTCGCTGCCGGGCAATGGCACCACGCTGGCCACCCATGCCGACCGCGAGGCGCTGTTCCGCCGCGCCGGCCGCCTGATCGTCGAACTCTGCCACCGCTGGTATGGCGGCGAAGACCCGAGCGCGCTGCCGCGCGGCATCGCCACCCAGGCCGCGTTCGCCAACGCGATGACCCTGGACATCGCCATGGGCGGTTCCACCAACACCATCCTGCATCTGCTGGCTGCCGCGCAGGAAGCGGAGGTCGACTTCGACCTGACCCACATCGACGCGCTGTCGCGGCGCGTACCGCAGCTGTGCAAGGTGGCGCCGAACACGCCGAAGTACCACATCGAGGACGTGCACCGCGCCGGCGGCGTGTTCGGCATCCTCGGTGAACTGGACCGCGCCGGCCTGCTCGAAACCACGGTGCCGACCGTGCACAGCGCCAGCCTGGCCGAAGCACTGGAACGCTGGGACGTGGTGCGCAGTGACAACGACACCCTGCATACCTTCTTCAAGGCTGGCCCGGCCGGCATCCCCACCCAGGAAGCCTTCAGCCAGGCCACGCGCTGGCCGACGCTGGATGTGGACCGCGCCGAGGGCTGCATCCGTTCGCTGCAGCACGCGTATTCGCTGGAAGGCGGGCTGGCCGTGCTGCGCGGCAACCTGGCCATCGATGGCTGCGTGGTGAAGACCGCCGGCGTGGACGAGTCGATCCATGTGTTCGAAGGCCCCGCGCGCGTCTACGAAAGCCAGGACGCCGCCGTCGCCGGCATCCTCGCTGACGAGGTGCAGCCGGGCGAGGTGGTGGTCATCCGCTACGAAGGCCCGAAGGGCGGCCCCGGCATGCAGGAGATGCTGTACCCGACCAGCTATCTGAAATCGAAGGGGCTGGGCAAGCAATGTGCGCTGCTCACCGATGGCCGCTTTTCCGGCGGAACCTCGGGCCTGTCGATCGGCCATGTCTCGCCGGAAGCCGCCAGTGGCGGTGTCATCGGCCTGGTGGAAAACGGCGACCGCATCCGCATCGACATCCCGGCGCGCCGCATCGATCTGCTGCTGGATGAGGCCACGCTGGCCCAGCGCCGCGCCGACGCCGATGCCCGCGGCTGGAAGCCGCGCGCACCGCGCCCGCGCAAAGTCACCAGCGCGCTGAAGGCTTACGCCCTGCTGGCCACCAGTGCCGACAAGGGCGCCGTACGCAACACCGCGCTGCTCGGCGATTGATCCCCGTGCGGTAGTGCCGGCCGCTGGCCGGCATCTGCACAATGCTTCTGCAAATCAATGAGGTTGCCGGCCAGCGGCCGGCGCTACCCCTCCTGATCCGTTATGGTGGTCCAGGAAGTCACCAACACGGAGGTTGAGATGATGTTGCTTTCCTTTGCGCTGGCCACTGCCATGGGCACGTCAGCCGAACCGCCCAAAGCCCCGGACTGCAGCTACGACCGTGCCGCGATGCTGGCGATGGAACCTGGCCGATTCGATCAGGACCTGGCAGGTGGCTGGCGCCCGCTGGCCGACCGTGGCTGTACCCGCGAAGCGGCCGACCTGCTGTCCGCCTACGGCGCTCTGCCCAAGGCAGAAGGCAACGTCATCATCACCTGGCACGAGGGCCAGCTGCGCGCGGAGCTGGGGCAGACCGCGCAGGCGATCACGCTGATGGAACGCAGCCACAAACCCGTGAACGCGGGCGACCCGGGTTACTGGAATGCCTACGTGGACGGCATGGTCGCGTTCCTGCGCCAGGACCGCAGCGCCCTGGAGAAGGCTCGTGCGAGGCTGGTCGCGATACCGACGCCCACCGCGATGGCGGAGAACATCAAGGACGGTCGCTACCAGTTCACCACCGAAGGCGGGCAGCAGGTGCAGATGCCGTGGCCGCCCAACCTGGATGTGCTTGATGGGCTACTGCGCTGCTTCGGCAAACCCTACATGGAGGCCTATGGGCCAGGCTGCCGGACGCCTGAAACAGGCACCCGGTAACCACCAAGCGCCGCTGTCCGATCGTCAGCCCGTGCGGTAGTGCCGGCCCCTGGCCGGCATCTGTACAGTGCTCGCAAAAATGGGGACGGAGGGAATTAAGTCGTTTTTGCCATAAACGACTTAATTCCCTCCGTCCCCTTTTTGCTACCGGTCAGCCGATCACGCGCTTGAACGGTGGCAGCGCGTCGATGATGCGCTTGCCGTAGCGGCGGGTCAGCAGTCGCGAATCAAGAATGACCACGCGGCCGGTGTCGGTGGAGGTGCGGATCAGGCGGCCGGCGAACTGGGTCAGCGTGCGCAGCGCGTGCGGAATGGCGATCAGGTTGAAGGCATTGAGGCCACGCCCCTCGAACCACTCACTGAGCGTGGCGGTCTGCGGATCGGTCGGCACCGCGAACGGCACCTGGGTGATCACCACCGTGGTGCAGGCCTCACCGGGCAGGTCGAGGCCTTCGCCGAACGAATTCAGCCCGAACAGCACCGAGCCTTCGCCTGCCGCCACGCGCCGCAGATGCTCGTCGATCAGCCGGGTCTTGGACATCTCGCCCTGCACCAGCACCTGCTTTCGGCGCGCGGCCGACATCAGCCCGGCTACCTTCTCCATCTTCCAGCGCGAGGTGAACAGCACCATCGAGCCCTTGGCCCAGTCCAGTTCGGTGTCCAGGTAGCGCGCCACTTCGCGCGGGTGCCCTTCGCGGTCGTCCGGGGTGACCGGGAACTTCGGCACGATCAGCTCGGCCTGGTTGGGCAGGTCGAACGGCGACGATAGCGAGACCATCTCGGCCTCTTCCGGAATGCCGTTGTCGATCGCCAGCGACTGGAAGTCGCCACCGCCGGTCAGCGTCGCCGAGGTCATCACCACCGAGTCCACTTCATCCCACAGCAGCTTGCGCAGCACGTGCGCGGCCGACACCGGCGAGCCATGCAGCACCAGGTCGCCGTCGCGGGTGGCGGTGACCCAGCGCGCCATCGGCGGCGCGCCGTCCTTGTCCTCGCGGCGCCAGGCCTGCCACAGGTTGTACTGCTGCTCGATCATTTCCAGCGCCATGCCCAGGTTGCGCTGCAGGCGCTCGCGCGCGGCATCGTCCGGCTTGCCCTTGGCCACCTGCGCGGTGGCGGCATGCGCCCAGTTGTAGAGGCTGCGGGTGTCGTCGGCCAGCGCTTCGATCGGCTCGCGCCAGGCCTCGGGCAGACGACCATTGGCGGCGCGCCACATCGGTTCCTCGTCGGCCGGTGCCGGCATCCACACCCGCTCGACGTGGTCGCGGAACGCGCGCAGCTGCTTGGCCACGTTGCTGGCCACCTCGATCGCCTCGTTCGGCAACAGGTTGCCCAACCGATCCTTGTCGACCGCGCGGTAGGCGCCGGCGATCAGGATCTGCAGGCGGCCGGTGCGCTTGGCCATCTCGTCCAGCGCCAGGCTGGCCGCGCCCTGGTCGATCGCCACGTTGCCGATGTGATGGCCTTCGTCCAACACCAGCAGCATGTCCGACGGCGGGGCGATCAACGGCTGGCCGTTGTCGCTGTCACCGATCGACAGCGCCGACAGCAGCAGCGCGTGGTTGGTGACCACGATCTGTGCGTCGCGCACCGTATTGCGCGAACGCAGCACCGCGCACTGCGCCGAATAGGCACAGCGGCGCCCGGCACAGCCCGAAGCCGGCGTGGTGATGCGGCTGCGCAGGCCGGGGCTGATGGTCTCCGGCGCGTTGTCGATGTCGCCATCCCAGCTGCCGCCGGTGAAGGCATCGGTCAGGCGCTTGGCGATGTCCATCTCGATCGGCGCCAGCGGCCGGTCGAACAGCGGCGCGTCATCCTCGAACATGCCGCCCTGCGAGCCCTCGCCCTGCGCCTCGGCGGCGTTGCGCGTGCACAGGTAGCGGGTACGGCCCTTGGCCAGCGCCACGGTCGCTTCCAGGCCGGTGGCCTTGAGGAAATTCGGGATATCGCGCTCGACCAGCTGCGACTGCAGCGCCACGGTGCCGGTGCTGATCACCAGCTTCTTCTTGCTGGCCAGCGCGATCGGCACGCCTGCGGTGAGGTAGCCCAGGCTCTTGCCGACGCCGGTGGGCGCTTCGACCACGCCGACGCCACCGCTTTTCGACAGCGCACGCGACACCACGCCGATCATCTGGCTCTGCGAGCGACGGGTGGAGAAGCCGGGGGTATTGGCCTGCAGCGTCGTGTACGCCTTGCGGATCGCGTCCTTCAAGGTGTCATCGAGCGTGCGCGGAGCGGCGACGGTTTCGGTCACGCCGGGAAGTACCGTGGCTGGATCAGGCCGGTCATTGTCGCATGGCCGGCCGCGTTCACCGTCGCTGGCACCCTGAACGGGCCAGCGACGACGCCAGGCGGCGGTCACGGTCCGATGGGCGGACCGCCCAAGGGCCAGATACGCCGGGCATGGCCCGGCGCTACCGGTCAGGATGCCGGGATCGTGCGGGTACGCAGCAGGCGCACCAGCGCCCACACCAGCAGCACCACGCCGATGGCCTCGACCATCGCCAGCGCGAAGTGCAGCACGCCAAGGATGGCACTCATGCCCGAGATGGCGTCGAAGTTGCCGCTGTTGATCAACCACATCGGCAGGATGCCGGCGGCCATGCCGCCGAGGCTGGACAGCAGCAACAGCACCAGGCCGACCAGGGCGCCGGTGCGGGTGGCATCGCGCGGTGCGCCGACCACCCAGACCAGGCCCACGCACAGTGCGATCAGCACCGGCAGGCGCACGCCCACGATGCTCAGCACCGTCACCATCAGGGTCGTGTTGTCCATCGATCAGTCCTCGCCGGCCAGCACGGCCGAGCCCTGCCGCAGCGTCTGGTAGACCTCGTCGGTCTGCGGACGCACACCGTGCCACTGCAGGAAGCTCTCGGCGGCCTGCTCGACCAGCATGCCCAGGCCATCCACGGTATTGCGGCAGTTCGCTGCGCGCGCCCAGGCCAGGAAGGCGATGGCGGCCTCGCCGTAGTTCAGGTCGACGGCGGTGGTCATCGAGTTGACCAGCGACAGCGGCAGCTTGAACTCGACGTCACGGTCGCGGCCGGCCGAGGTGGCATTGACGATCAGCTCGAAGTCGCCCAGCTCGCGCAGGTCTTCCCAGTAGCGGCTGATCGCGCGGCCCGGCTCGCCCATGGCGTCGATCAGTTCATCGGCACGTTCCGGCGTGCGGTTGACCACCACCAGTTCGGTGATTCCAGCATCGAGGAAGGCCGGGGCGACGCTGCGCGCGGAGCCACCGGCACCGATCAGCAGCATGCGGCGGCCGCGCAGGTCCAGGCCGTGGCGGTCGGTCAGGTCGCGCACCAGGCCGATGCCGTCGGTGGTGTCACCGTGCCAGCGGTCGCCCTTGCGCAGCAGCGTGTTGACCGAACCGGCGCGGCGCGCACGTGCAGTCAGCGTGGTGCACACCGAGAACGCGGCTTCCTTGTGCGGCGAGGTGACGTTGGCGCCGACGCCGCCCTCTGAGGCGAACGCCTCCAGGCCGGCCAGGAACGCATCCGGGGCCAGGTCGATCGCGCGGTAATCCACCGCGATGCCTTCCTGGCGACCGAACGTCGCGTGGATCTGCGGCGACTTCGAGTGGGCAACGGGGTGTCCGAAGACGGCGTAACGGTCGGTCATGGAATCCTCAAGCTGGCTAGACTGATGCTCTTTCGTGCACGGACCCGGATGATGCGCATCACCCCGCCCCTGCTGGTGCTTGCCGCCAGTCTACTCTCTGCCCCCGTGGCGATGGCGTTGAACGAGTACGGCATCGAAGGCATGGGCGTGGTCTCGACCCGTGCCGACGAGGGCCGCGCCACGATCAGCGCCGATGGCCAGCGCATCGTTTTCGCCCGCCGTGGCGAGGCCGGTTGGGGCCTGTGGGAGGCGCGCGTGGTGGACGGCCGCTGGCAGCAGGCGCAGGCCTTGCCGGTAGGCGTGGCCGGTGAAGCCCATGATCCCTACTTCAGCCGCGACGGCCGCTGGCTGCTGTTCGCGGCCGGCCGCGAGGGCAAGCTGGCGCTGTATCGGGCCGCTCTCGCCACCGATGGCCAACTGGGTACCGCGCAGCTGCTGGCGGGCGACGCGGGCCGCCGGGAAGAGCGCGGGCCGGCCCTGAGCGCGGATGGCAGGCAGCTGTTGTTTGCCCGCCAGCAGGGCCGTGGTGCCGGCTGGGACCTGTTCGTGGCGACGCTGGATGCGCAGGGACTGCGTGGCCCGGCCAGCGCACTGAGCGCGTTGAACAGTGCCGACGACGAGACCGACGGCGACTGGCTGGGGCATGACGGCGCCGTGGTGTTCAGCCGCGGCAACGGCACGACCACGCAGGTGTGGAGCAGCGGCTGTGCGTGGACCGGTGCGGCGCTGCAGCCATTGGGGCTGTCGTTCAACCAGGCCAGCGGCTGGACCGGCGCGCCGGTGATCGACAACGCCAAGCCGGGCGAGATGATGGTCGCCAGCAGTGCGGCGAAGGCACCGCGTGCCGGTGGCGTGGATGTGTACCGGTTGGCGGTGCCGAAGGTGGTGGCGGTTGCGGGGTGCGTGCCGGGCGCACGGTGACGGCAAACGCCAACCAAGGTTGGCGGCTACCAGGGCGATGGAGGCGCCAGGTGCGTGCGGTAGATCCACGCCGTGCGTGGATGGCCGTTTGGTAGATGCCAACCTTGGTTGGCATGCGGGAAAGTGCCAACCAAGGTTGGCACCCACCCGTCAGCGCGACAACACCTTGGCGCGCTGCTGCTCGTACTCGATCTCGCTCAGCTGGCCATTGTCCTTGCGCTGGTTCAGCGCGGCCAGTTCGGCCTGCACGCTGTCCGGCAGGGCCTGCTCACGGGCCACGTGGCGCGCGGCGGAGAGCTGCTCCGGCGGGCGCTTGCCGGCCCGCCAGGCGGCGATGAAGACACCGACGATGATGGCGCCGAACACCAGCGTACCGGTGCCCCAGATCAGCCATTGCATCCACCCCAGTTCGGGTCCCATCGCGCAGTCCTCCGTCTATCGTGGCGCTATTGTCAGCGCTCGCGCAGCCATCGCGCCACCTGCGGCGCGAAATAGGTCAGCACGCCATCGGCACCGGCCCTCTTGAAGCCCAGCAGCGACTCCAGCACGCAGGCGCGCTCGTCCAGCCAGCCGTTGGCGAAGGCGGCCTTCATCATCGCGTACTCGCCACTCACCTGGTAGGCGAAGGTTGGCACGCCGAATTTCTCCTTCACCCGGCGCACCAGGTCCAGGTACGGCATGCCCGGCTTGACCATCACCATGTCGGCGCCCTCTTCCAGGTCCAGCGCGATCTCGCGCAGGGCCTCGTCGCCGTTGGCAGGGTCCATCTGGTAGGTCTTCTTGTCGGCCTTGCCGAGGCTGGCGGCGCTGCCCACCGCATCACGGAACGGACCGTAGAACGCCGAGGCGTACTTGGCCGAGTAGGCCATGATGCGCACGTTGATGTGGTTGTCGGCATCCAGCGCACGACGGATCGCGCCGATGCGGCCGTCCATCATGTCCGACGGCGAGACGATGTCCACACCGGCCTCGGCGTGCGATACCGACTGCTTGACCAGCGCCTCGACGGTGATGTCGTTCAGCACATAGCCCTTGTCGTCGATGATGCCGTCCTGGCCGTGGGTGGTGTACGGGTCCAGCGCCACGTCGGTCATCACCCCCAGTTCCGGGAAGCGCGACTTCAGCGCGCGGATCGCACGCTGCGCCAGGCCGTCCTCGGCCCACGCCGCCGATGCATCCAGCGACTTCAGCGACGGATCGATCACCGGGAACAGGTCGATCACCGGAATGCCCAGCTCCAGCGCCTCTTCGGCCACCTTCAGCAGTTCTTCGATCGACAGCCGCTCCACGCCCGGCATCGACGGCACCGCGGTGCGGCCAGCCAGTTCGTGCACGAACACCGGGTAGATCAGGTCGTCGGTGGTCAGCGTGTTCTCGCGCATCAGGCGGCGCGAGAACTCGTCATGGCGCATGCGGCGCGGGCGGTAAAGCGGGTGGGACATGGCAGGCTCCGAGGAGTGGCTATTGCAACAGGTAGCCCTGCGGCAGCAGGGGTTCGGGCAATGGGCGTTCGCCGAGCGCGTCGAGCTGGTCGATCTCGATCGTGCGCACCAGCGCGTCCAGCGGCAGGTCATTCGGCTCCAGGCCGAACGGGTCTTCCATTTCTTCGCCCAGCTGGTCCAGGCCGAAGAAGGCATAGGCCAGCACCGCCGACAGCACCGGCGTGCCCCAGCCCAGCGAACTGGCCAGGCCGAACGGCAGCAGCACGCAGAACATCCACGCGCAGCGGTGCAGCAGCAGGGTGTAGGCGAACGGCAGCGGTGTGGTGAGAATGCGCTCGCAGCCGGCCTGGATCGACGACATCGCGTGCAGGCGTTCTTCCAGCTGGGTGTAGAGGATCGGGTCGAGGTCACCGGCACGCAGGGCCTGCGCCAGTTCCGCAGCGATCATCGAGAGCAGCGCGTCGGGCACGTTCTCGCGCTGCCCGAGTTGTTCGCGCTGGCGCTTGTCCAGCCACGGCAGGGCCATCAGCGCCACGATGCGCCCGCGCAGGCGACCGGCCAGTGCATGGGCGAAGGCGGTGGTGAGGTAGGCGATGCGACGGCGGCGGCCGGTGTCATCGGCCAGCAGCAGGTTCACCTGGCGGGCCAGCGAGCGCGATTCGTAGACCAGCTGGCCCCACAGCTTGCGGCCTTCCCACCAGCGCTCGTAGCAGGCGCTGTTGCGGAAGCTGAGGAAGATCGACAGCACCAGGCCGAGCAGGGTGAACGGCGTGACGGAAACGCGCTCGATGCCGGTGGGCGGCGCCAGTTCCACCACCGCAGCCACGGCAATGGACAGGATCAGGATGGCCAGCACCTTGGGCGCGATCGCTTTGACGATCGAACCGCGCAGGATGTAAAGCAGTTGCCAGCCGTGGGGACGGGGTCGGATGATCATGGGGCAGCCGCGCCGGGCGCGGATTCACAGGCACGCGGGGGGCTCGCGCAGCCATTCATTGTACGCCCCTGCCCGGCCATGGGCCGTGCGCCTGCGACGCCCTGTCGCACCCGGGTGCGGGCTCAGATCACGCCGCCACCCAGGCCAAGGCGGAGGATGCCCACCACCACCACGATGCCGTTCAGGACCAGGCCGGCCCAGGCCCGGCCGCGCTTGCTCGGGTGGGTGAACAGGATGCCGAGCGCGGCGATCACCGCGCCCACCGCAGCGAACGGGATCAGGAACCAGTTGCCCCAGCCCAGCAGTGGAATCAGCGCCAGGATCATCCACAACAGCGCCAGTACGCCCCACAACAGACTGATCACACCCATGCCGCTCTCCCGCAGTTGGTTCCTGCCCCAACCATAGACGTTCCCGCTGCCGCCGCCTACTGCCATTGGCGGGGCTGTCACCCCCGCCGTGCTAGCGTGCTGCCGTGCGTGCCCTGGCCCGGGTGTTGGCGCCGATTCAGAGTGGCCCGCCGATGATCGCAACCAGTCCTACAGGGGTCGTGCCATGAACATCCGTTGGGCCGCGTTGGCGGCCATCCTGCTGGTCGCCGCTGGCTGTGCCAGTACCTCCAAGGTGATGCTGGGCCGCGCCCGCGCACCGATCGATCCGGCGCTGGTGCAGATCTATTCGACGCCACCGGCCGGTTCCCAGGAAATCGCCCAGCTGGAATCGGCGTCCGCCGTCGGCTTCGGCACCCAGGGCCAGACCGATGCCGCCGTGGCACGCCTGAAGCGTGAGGCCGCCGCGCTCGGCGCCAATGGCGTGGTGTTGATGGGCGTGGGCAGCAGTGGCTCGCCGGTGGGCATGTCGGTCGGCGCCGGCACGTTCGGTTCGCACGTCGGTGGCGGCGTCGGCATCGGTATTCCGACCACGCAGAAGCGCGCCGCCGGCGTCGCGATCTGGGTGCCGAATCCGGCACCGCCCGCGCGGTTGCCGACACAGGTGATCACACCGCAGCCGCAGCGGTGACCCGAGAGGGTCACCGCCGGTAGTGCCGGCCGCTGGCCGGCACCCTCAGAA
>NZ_JBDJKU010000011.1:0-79443 GCF_039673015.1 Stenotrophomonas sp. TWI1409 | reverse complement strand
TGGGGGTGGCCGCCGGGGGGCGGCCACTACCGGGTTGCGGGTGACAGGGTTGGGCCGGCCGCTGGCCGGCATGAACCCACCGATGCGCCACGCTTGATTTCAATCAGGGTCACGCGAAGAGGAACGCCCGAAGATGTGTGCCATGAGCTTCCACGTTGATGAGAGTGAGGACACTGCGCTGCAGGCGGCATTGCTGCGGCAGCCCCGGCACGTGCTGTTTCCGCCGGCTGACCAGTTCAGCACCGGCTTTGGCGAAAGCGGCAGGCGCGCCGCCGTGCGCGCCAGCAACGAGCACCTGATTCCGCGTGGGTTGACGCTCGGCTTTCAGGCCGGTCGGGGTGGTCGCGATGTGCCGCCGCAGGCGTATCTGGACACCTTGCTGCTGGCCCTGCAGCTGCAGGCCGATGCCCTGGCCGAGGACCGCGAAGTGGTGGCGATGGTGTTGCAGCTGGGATTGGCGGAGACATTGCCGCCGCCGCAGCTGGGCCAGCTGCTGGACGCCGTGCCGCAGCACCTGCGCACGGTGGCGCGGCCGCAGGTGGAAGTGCGGCTGGACGCCGGCAGCGCGCTCTCACCGGCGCAGCTGCGCGCGGTGGGTTGCACCCGCCTGAACGTGATCGACCGTGCCGATGCGCCGGGGCCGACCCTGCTGGCACAGGCGCGGCAGGTCGGCTTCACTGCGCGCTACTACCAGCTGCGCGTGCCCGCCAGTGAGGACACCGGTTTCATCGAGCGTCTGCATGAGGTGCTGGCCGAAGCACCCGAGCGCATCCTGTTGCCAGCGCCGTGCGCATTGCCACGGGATCCCTCAGCGGCCCACTGGCTGCAGGCCTGGCGCCTGCTGCGCGCAGCAGGCTACGAACCGATCGGTGGTGACCACTACCAGCGCGGCGACCTGCCGAACCCGCATGGCCCGGGCGATGGCCAGCGTCATTGTGACCTGGCCGGCGTGCCACGCCGCGACCGCAGCGATTTCATCGGGCTTGGCCTGTCCGCCTGCAGCCAGATCGGCGAGGTGTTCTACCGCCTGGAGGACGAGCTGGGCGAATGGCGGGCGCGATTGCAGTCCGGTCACATGGGCGTGGCCGCGGGCCTGATCCTGTCCGAGGACGAGCGGCTTGCGGCCGAGGTGGCACAGAGCATCGCCTGCGACCATGCGCTCGATGCGGCTGCATTCGAGTGGCGTAATGATGAACCCTTCGAGGAATGCTTCGCCGAACAGCTGCCGGCGCTGTCGCCGTTGCTGGCGCGCGGCTGGGCGCAGTGGGATGCACGTGTGCTGCGGCTGGCCGAAGAAGGGCGGTTGCTGTGGCGTATGATGGCCGCATGCTTCCGGCCGGCGGCCGCCATCGCTTGAGTCCTGCCCCGATGTCTTCAACTCCGCCTTCCCAGGGTCGCCTCGGCCGGGCCACGCCGAACCCCGCCGCCGCCGATGATGGCGACGCGCTGCACTTCTGCAGTACCTGTGCATTTTCCGATGCCTGCATGTCGCAGGGTTATGACAAGACTGCGTTGGGCGATCTGCACGTCCTGGTCGACCACGTTGGCCCGTTCCATGCGGGTGACTACATCTTCCGCGCTGGCGAATCGTTCGATTCGATTGCTGCGGTGCGCGCCGGTATGGTCAAGACCTTCGTCGATGACAGCCAGGGCAACGAGCAGGTGCTGGGCTTCAGCCTGCCGGGCGAAGTGATCGGCCTCAATGCGATCCACGGTTCGCGCTTCCCCTGCAATGCGGTGGCGCTGGACACCGTGCACCTGTGCCGCATCTCGTTCCCCAAGCTGAGCCTGCTGGCCACACGCATGCCGGGGCTGCAGGCCAAGCTGTTCAGCCTGCTCAGTGCGGAGATCGGCAAGGTCGCCACGCTGGCCGCGAATCACCGTACCGAAGAGCGCATGGCGGCGTTCCTGCTCGACATGTCCGAGCGTTACGCGCGGCGTGGTTTTTCCGCTACGCGCTTCAACCTGACGATGGCGCGTACCGAGATCGCCAATTACCTGCGGATGGCGCCGGAAACCGCCAGCCGCGTGCTGCGCCGCCTGAGCGATGATGGGATCATCGCGGTGAAGCAGCGTGAGATCCTGCTGCTGCAGCCCGAGCGCCTGGCGGCGCTGGCGGTGGCCGACGAATCCGACCCTAACTGAACCTGGCCGGGAGCCGATGATGAAGCGAGCTGGACTGTTGTTGCTGGGCCTGCTGGCCACGGTGCCGGCCTGGGCGGCCGACCTGACGGTGTCGGCGGCATCGAGCCTGACCGAGAGCTTCCGCGAACTCGGCGCCGCCTATGAGAAGGCGCACCCGGGAACCAAGGTCGATTTCAACTTCGCCGCCTCAGGCGTGCTGCTGCAGCAGATCAGTCGTGGCGCGCCGGTGGACGTGTTCGCCTCGGCCGATGAAACCACGATGGACCAGGCCCAGCAGCAGGACCTGCTGGCGGCCGGTACCCGCGAGGTGTTCGCGGTGAACGCGCTGTGGGTGGTGGTGCCGCCGCAGGCCAAGGTCGCGCCGCGTAGCTTGAAGGACCTGACCGGTGCCGGCGTGCAGCGCATCGCACTGGGTAACCCGGACAGCGTGCCGGTCGGTCGCTACGCCAAGGGCGCGCTGGAAGCGGCGGGCCTGTGGCCGTCGGTGCAGGGCAGGGTCATCACCACCCAGAACGTGCGCCAGTCGCTGGACTACGTGGCGCGTGGTGAAGTGGATGCCGGTTTCGTCTATGCCACCGATGCGCAGGCCATGCCCGACCGCGTGCGTCGTGCCTTCGCGGTGCCGGTGGCCGGGCGCATCGCCTATCCGCTGGCGGTGACCAAGGCCAGCGCGCAGCCGGCCGAGGCCAAGCGCTTCACCGCCTTCGTGCGTTCGGCACAGGGCCAGGCGATCCTGGCCAGGCACGGGTTCGGCAAGCCCTGAGGCATGGATCTCGACTGGAGCGCACTGGGGTTGTCGCTGAAGGTGGCCGGCTGGGCCACCGCGATCAATCTTGTAGTGGGCGTGGCGCTGGGCGCACTACTGGCGCGGCGGCGCTTTCCCGGCCGTGAGCTGCTGGATTCGCTGCTGACCCTGCCAATGGTGTTGCCGCCGACGGTGCTGGGCTATTACCTGCTGGTGCTGATCGGCCGTAACGGACCGATCGGTGCGTGGTTGCAGTCGTGGTTCGGCATCAACCTGGTGTTTACCTGGCAGGCTGCAGTGATCGCCGCCGCAGTGGCCTCGCTGCCGCTGGTGTTCAAGCCGGCACGCGCGGCGTTCGAGGAAGTGGACGGACAGCTGGAGCAGGCCGCACGCACGCTCGGTGTGTCCGAAGCGGCGGTGTTCTTCCGCATCACGCTGCCGCTGGCCTGGCGTGGCATCCTCGCCGGCCTGCTGCTGGCGTTTGCACGTGCGATGGGCGAGTTCGGCGCCACTCTGATGGTGTCTGGCAGCATTCCGGGCCGCACGCAGACGCTGTCGATCGCCATCTACGAGGCGGTGCAGGCCGGCCAGGACGGCAAGGCCAATGCGCTGGTGATCCTGACCTCGGTGGTGTGCATCGTGATCCTGCTGCTGGCCGCACGGCTGGTGGGCGGACGTCGCCGGGAGCTGCGCGATGTGGCTTGACCTGCAGGTGCAGCGCCGCCTGCAGGCGGCCGGCCAGGATTTCGTGTTGGATGTGTCGCTGCAGTGCACGCAGCGGCAGGTGGTGCTGTTCGGGCCTTCGGGCGCCGGCAAGAGCCTGACCCTGAAGGCGGTGGCCGGGCTGCTACGGCCGGGCCAGGGGCATGTACGGCTGCAGGGGCAGACCCTGTTCGATGCGGCCACCGGCGTGGATCTGCCGCCGCAACGCCGCCGGCTGGGCTACGTGTTCCAGGATTACGCGCTGTTCCCGCACCTGAGCGTGCGCCAGAACGTGGCGTTCGGTCTGCAGAAGGGCTGGTTGAATCCGCGGGCTGGCCAGCGCTTCGATGCGGTGGAGCAGTGGCTGCACGCATTCCGCATCGACACGGTCGGTGATCTGCTGCCGTCGCAGGTATCCGGCGGCCAGCGTCAGCGCACCGCCTTGGCACGTGCATTGGTGACGCAGCCGCAGGCGCTGCTGCTGGATGAGCCGTTCTCCGCGCTGGATCATGACCTGCGCCAGCACCTGCGCCAGGAGCTTGAGACGGTGCTGGACAATACTGGCATTCCGTTGCTGTTGATCAGCCACGACCCGCAGGATGTGGCCATGTTCGGCCAGCAGGTAGCACGCGTGGTGGATGGTCGTATCGTCGGCGGTTGACCCGCGATGGACGCAAGGGCGATGGATGGCTACATCTGATGGTTGTGCCGGCCGCTGGCCGGCAACATTGGAATCCGGAGCAGCCGGCCAGCGGCCGGCTCTACCGGTTCAGGAGTTCCGCGACGCTCAGGCGATGAATGGTTGCATCTGATGGTAGTGCCGGCCGCTGGCTGGCAACCATGGAATCCGGAGCAGCCGGCCAGCGGCCGGCTCTACCGGTTCAGCGTTCGCGCAATCCAGTGGAATGGATCAATACAGCTCGCAGTGCGTGCGGCCTTCACCCCGCAGCGCGTCCCAGTGCCCTTCGCCACTGATGGCATCGATGGCCTCGCGCACCGCGCCTTCCAGGTGGCTCTTGTTACCGCACAGGTACAGATGCCCGCCACGGGCCAGCACATCGCGCACTTCGTCGGCGCGCTGCTGCAGCACATGCTGCACATAGACCTTCTCGGCCCCATCGCGCGAGAACGCGGTATGCAGGCCGGCCAGCACACCGCGCGCGCGCCAGTCCTGCAGCTGCTCGCGGTACAGGTAATCGTGCTGGCTGTGCTTCTCGCCGAACACCAGGTGCACCTCGCGTTCGCAGGCGTTGGCTTGCAGCTCCTGCATCAGGCCCATCAACGGCGCGATGCCAGTGCCGGTGCCAACCAGCAGCAATGGCGCTTCGCCGGTATCGGGCAGATGGAAGCCGGGATTGGAACGGCAGTACACGCGCGCGTGGTCGCCGCCGTGCAGCAGACTGCCGGTGGCAGTGCCGAAGCGCTCGCGACCGCGCAGGGTGTAGCGCACTTCGCGCACGCACAGGCTCAGCTGGTCGTCGCAGGGGTGCGAGGCGATCGAATAGGCGCGCGGCAGGCGCGGTGACAGCAGCTCGCGCAGGCGGGCCAGCGGCACGCTGGCCGGCGTGGCGTGGTCCTGCAGCACGTCCAGCAGGTCCAGCCCGTGCAGGTAGGCGTCCAGCTCGCGCTTCTGGCTGACCTTCAACAGGCCCTTCAGCACCTCGCTGCCGCCCAATTTGGCCAGTTCGCGCAGCACGCCCTTGCTCAGCAGGCGCAGCTCGCGGTCGTGCAGTGCGGCCACAGCGGCGGAGTCGCCGTACCAGGTGGCCAATGCCTGCAGCAGCGCAGGGTCGTTCTCGGGTACTACGTGCAGGGTGTCGCCCGCGCGGTACGCCATGCCACTGCCGGCAATGTCCAGCTGCAGGTGCCAGGCGGCCGGGTCGCTGCTGTTCAAGCGGCGGTGTTCCAGAATGGGGGCGGCAAAGGCGTTGTCTTCGCCATAGGCGGTGACCTGCAGGTGCAGGTCCTGGCCCGCGTTCACGTCGCCGTCCAGCACCTGGCCCAGCACTGGCTGCCATTGCTGGAAGAACTGCTCGTAGCCCAGGTCGGCATCCACGCGGTGCAGCAGCGGCTGCGCCTGGCGCTCGCTCAGCGCGGCATCCAGCGCCTTGGTGAAGCCACAGAAGCTGGGGTAGCCGGTGTCACCGAGGCCGAACACCGCATAGCGCAGGCCACTCAGTGTCGGGGTCTGGCGCAGCGTTTCGAAGAACTGCTCGCCGTTGGCTGGCGGTTCGCCGTCACCGAAGGAACTGGAGATCGCCAGCAGCACATCGCCGTGGCCGAGGCTGGCCACGTCGATGTCGTTGAACGGGAGCACCTGCGGCGCGTGCGGCTGCAGGTCCGCGCCCAGGCGCTGGGCCAGGGCGCGGGCATTGCCCGACTCGGACGCGAAACCCACCAGCAGGCGGCTGAAGGGCGTACTGGTCGGGAGGGCGTTCACGCGGCCTCGTAGAAGTCGTCGAACTTTTCCTTGCTGAACTCGACCAGGTCGTAGTTCTGCATCAGGTCGTTCACCACGCGGCGGATGCTGATGTACGAGGTGATGTTGCCCTCGGCATCGAACAGCGGCTGCACGGTGGTGTCCACCACGTAGAGCACGCCGCCCTTGCCGAGGTTGGGCACGATGCCGGTCCAGGTCTTGCCGGCCTTGATGGTGTCCCACATGTCCTTGTAGACCGCCTTGGGCACATCCGGATGGCGCACGATGCTGTGCGGCTGGCCGATCAGCTCCTCGCGGGCGAAGCCGGTGAGCGTGCAGAACAGGTCATTGGCGTAGGTGATGTTGCCCTGCAGGTCGGTGGTGGAGATCACCATGACGTTCTGCATGGCATTCAGCAGCTGGGCGTTGTCGGGGGTGTAGCTCATCGCAGGGTCCTTGTGGATGCCGGTAACGCCGGCGTGTTCGGGTCCTGCATAGAAATACGCCCGCACGGCGGCGGGCGGTTTGACATTGATCAAGTGGATGCCGGGATCGGCTGCGACCGGGTGTCGCAGGGAGCGTTCACTGCTGCAGGGGAAAGCCGATCGTCTCGTGGCAATGCCGCATCAGGTGGCGGCCTCCCTCATTGATGTGCAAGGTGTCCGCGTCACCGAAGAACCGCAGCAGCGCTCCCCCGGTCGTACTGCCTGCATGCGCGGAGCGCCTGGCTGCCGTTGGCAGAAACGGATCAGCTCGCGGATCGTGTCCGCCAGGCAGATCCGCACGTGCAACGGCGCCTTCGATCATCAGCTGGGCACATGCGCCTGCCAGATAGGCGTCTGGTTCGCGCTGCGCGCCGCGTCGAGGCTGTCCTGCCAATGCGGTGGCGATATGCTGGAACTCATGGGCGGTGGTGGCGATCACGCGCCTGCGCAGCGAGTCGGTGTCGGGACCGGAGGGAAACCAGAAGCTGACCATCTGGCCCGGCGGCTCTGGTCCCGGCAGCTGTCGCCAGATGCCGCCTCCGTCACTTACGATCGTCAACTGATAGCGCATAGGCGTCCGTTCCTGCCCATTGGCCTGGAGCGGCAGTCCAGCGGATCGTGCGGCGGCCTCGCAGAGCCGTGACGCCTGCATGGCCGAAAGCGCTCGATCTGCCCAGAGAACTCGAGTTGCGACGGATGACCACCCGCACTCGATGGACCGATTGGGGAACTCCGAGCTTTCCGGGCCGGGAAGCATCGACACTGTGCTGATCTTCAGATGTGAGGTAGGGCCTCGCAGCAGGGTGGCATACCCTCCATCGGGACTGACCAGGTTCCGGGGAGGCAGCTGGATGGATTGGCACGCACTTGTGGCCAGAAGGATTGCCGCCAGCCCAGCATAGAGCCCAAGCGCGGGGCCCGGTTGGGTACGCCTGGACTGACGGCGCTGCATCAGAGGGGCAGCCCGCGAGTAGAGGTGAGGGTGATACCGATTGCTGCCACGACAACTCGCAGATTGCTCATTGGTACTCTCCACGTTGGACGTCGATTGACCGATCAGCTCAACCCGCTGATTCGGCAGTCGATCCGTACCGGCTCAGGCTCGATCAGGCAATCGGAGTTTTTTCAAACACCTCCAGTAGGTGGCTCCGGGCCACGTTTGAGGCGGCACGCAAATGTGCAGGTCGAGCTGATAGCGACCGTCGCGCCTCCAGTCACACCACGTGGGGACCTCGCGCGTGCGTCAGCCCATCAGATAGCGCAGCACCCCGGCCGAGACCACGCCGATCAGCACAGTCGGCAGCATCGACAACCGCGTGGCGGCCAGCAGGGTGATCGCCAGCGCGGCGAGGTCGGCGGGCTTGTCGGCGACGAAGTCGGGCGCGATCACCGAGATCAGCACGCAGCCGGGTGCGGCTTCCATCACCGTCACTGCGCGCTTGCTCAGTGTGCGGTTGCGCAGTGCGAGGAAGCCGATGATGCGGGTCAGGTAGGTGGCAGCGGCCATCAGCACGATGGTCAGCACCGAGGTCCAGTGGATCAGTCCGTTGAAGATCATGCCGCGTCCTCCGCCAGCAGCCAGGCTGCGGCCAGGCCGGCCAGCGCGCCGCTGGCCACGTACCAGGCGCCGGGAACCAGGAGGTAGGTGGCCGCGGCCACCACCAGGCTGACCAGCCACGGACGCGCTGCTTTCATGCCCTGCCACATGCCGCGCAGCAGCACCAGGAACACGGCCGGAAAGGCCATGTCGAAGCCGTAGGCGTGGATGTCGCCCAGCATCGGCCCAACGATCGCGCCCAGCGCGGTGCAGGCGACCCAGACCGTGTACAGGCCTGCCGACACGCCCAGGTAATAGGCCAGGCTGAAGCCGAGCGCACGGCGGCGCGCGTCGGCCACGCCCATCGCCCAGCTCTCGTCGCACATGAAGAACAGCGCCGGCAGCACCCGGCGGCGCGGCAGGTGCTGTAGCAGCGGGGCCAGGCTGGCGCCCATCAGCAGGTGGCGGCTGTTGACCAGCGCGGTGATCGCCACGATCAGCGCGATATGCGGCGGCGAGGTCCACAGTTCGACGGCGGCGAACTCCGAGCCGCCGGCGAAGTTGAGGCCGGTCATCAGCGGCACTTCCAGCGCGCTCAGGCCCTTCTGGGCGGCCTGGGCGCCGAGCACCAGGGCGAAGGGAATGAAGCCGATCATCACCGGTACGGCGGCGCGAAGGCCGCGCAGGAATTCGGCGCGCGGGGCGATATCGCAGGTGTCGGGCAGGGGGAGGGTGGTACGGGCGTCCATGGAACGGCACAACGAGGTGGGGGTGGCCCATGCTAGCGGTCCGATCGCGAAATCGGGTTGCGTTGATGCCATTCAATTCGGGAATATTGAGATTCCATGCGGCTAAGGTCGCCAAAGGTGAAATCCCGTGCAGTATCAGCTCGACAACCTCGATCGCCGCATCCTCGATGCCCTGCAGCGTGACGGACGGCTGCAAAACCTGGAGCTGGCCCGGCTGGTGGGCCTTTCGCCCTCGGCCTGCCTGCGGCGGGTGCGGCTGCTGGAGGAGGGCGGCTACATCGACCGCTACGTGGCCCTGCTGAATGAGGCGAAGGTGGGTCGTGGCTTCACGGTGTTCGTGCGAGTGTGGCTGCGCGGGCAGGACGAGGACACCACCAACCACTTCATCAACAGCATCAAGTCGTTCCCGGAAGTGCTTGAATGCCATCTGATGGCCGGTGACTGCGATTTCCTGCTGCGGGTGGCGGTGGCGGACCTGGATGCTTACCGGCAGTTCCAGATGCAGCACCTGAACCGGATCGCCGGGGTGCAGAACACCAAGACCGAGATTCCGATGCAGCGGATCAAGCAGACCACCCAGCTGCCGCTTTGAGGATGGGTGGTTCCGGCCGGGTTGCACCCGGCACCCGCGGTAGTGCCGGCCGCTGGCCGGCAACCTCAGGAGCAACAGCAGCCGCAACGGCGATGTTCCCAGGGCGGCGGGGCGGTGTGGCCAGGCAGGACACGCCGTAGACCCATCCATGGGGGCTCGATGGCGCCATCCATGGCGCCAACGGTCCTGCCTGCCCACACCGCCCCGCGCCTGACAGTTCCCCGCGACCTGTTGGGGTCGGATCCCGTTGCTGTGCAACGGGCTCTGACCCCGGGAGCAGATGGACATGTCTGTTCGATTCATTGATTCCTGATGCGTGACTGGGTTCACGGAGCTTGGCTTAACGCCGGGCGTAGGCAGCGGTCATCGCAATGACATCTGGCCCCGGTACGGTTTGAGCCCGCTTGCTGGTCGCGCGCGGGCCGGGGCTCCGGTCGTGGCGCGCGTCCACTGCAGCTGCTGTCGCTGCCGAGGGTCATGTGTTCTACGTCAGGGGGCTGAATGGACACCATGCGGTCAGAACTTGGAAGGTGGCCATCGCCACATGGCTGCTGCTGTCCTTTGCCGCTGTGGCGCGGGACGGTGTTCATGCCTACGACATCCCTGCGCAGCCGCTGGAGCAGGCGGTCGAGCGCTTCAGCGTCATCAGCGGGTGGTCGGTGATGTACCCGGGCGATCTTGCCGCCGGCCGTAGCAGCCATGCGCTGCGCGCCAGCCTTGCGCCGCTGCCTGCCTTGCAGATGCTGCTGCAGGACACCGGCATCGAGGCCGAGATGATCGGTGAGCAGCGCGTGGTGCTGCGCCGGGGCACGCCCTCGGTCGCCGAACCCGGTACTGGTGCCGAACTTCCCGAGGCCGAGCGTCGGCGTCGCTATGGCGGGCTGCAGCAGCGCCTGCGTGCGGTGTTCTGTGACGACCCCGAGATCGCGCCCGGCCGCTATGCCGCGACGCTGCGCTTCCACGTCGACGGCGAAGGCCAGGTGCATGCGCCCGAGCTGCTCTCAGGCAGTGGCAGCGCCCGCCGCGATGCACGCCTGCTGCAGGCGCTGCAGGGCCTGGTGCTTGCGCCCGATGCCGCCGCGCTGCCGCAGCCGGTGACGCTGCAGATCCGACCTTCCGGCACCGACCACGACTGTGGTCGGCGCGCGCCCCTTCCATGACTTCAAGGATTCGAACATGAGCAACGGTACGGCTGGGGCAGTTGACCTGATGGACCACCTTCTGGGGGCCTACGACGAGCTGAAGCGCCGCCTGGTGCGCAAGCTGGGCTCGGAGGAGCTGGCCGGCGATGCGCTGCAGGACACCTGGATGCGCCTGAGTGCGCGCCGTGACCGCCTGGATGCCGTGCAGAATCCCGCGGCCTACCTGTTGCGCATGGCGATGAACACGGTGATCGACCGCCAGCGTGCCGACCACCGCCTGCTGAGCCTGGAAGAGGTGGATACGCTGATGGAGATGGCCGACCCTGCACCGGGCCCGGCGCAGGCGGCCGAACTGGATTTCGCGCTGGAGGACATGGTCGGCCTGCTGCAGCGCATGCCCGAGCGCCGACGCCGCATCCTGCTGGCGATCCGCGTCGATGGCCTGCAGCAGCGCGACGTCGCCGACCAGCTGGGCGTGTCGCTGCGGCTTGTGCAGCGCGAGCTGAAAGCGGCCCAGGACTACCTGGCCGAGCGCAGCGGACAGGGGCGTCAGGTGCGGTTCTGAGCGGCGGCATCCGTCTACACTTTGACGCCGAGCAGAACCCCGCAGCGTGCGGGTCCGGCATGAGCCCCCATGGATCCTGACGATCGCCCGCAACGCCCGCTGGATGCCGTCGAGCGTCAGGCCCACGCGTGGGTGGTGCGGCTGACCTCGGGCGAGGCCACCGCCGCCGATGGGCGCAGGTTCCGTGAGTGGTGCGAGGCTGATCCGCGTCATCGCGAAGCATTCGGCCGTGCGCGCCGGCAATGGGCGCAGGTACGCCTGGCGGGCGAACAGCTGCCCGCCGCTGCGCGCCAGCCGGTCGCGCCGACGCCGTCCCAGCGCTGGAGCCGGCGCGCCTTCCTGGGAGCCGCGATTGCCGCACCGGCCAGCCTGGTGGTGGTGGCGGCGATCCGCCCGCCGCTGGGGCTGTGGCCCTCGGTGACGGCGATGGCGGCCGATTTCCACACCGGCACCGGTGAGCGACTGCAGATCGCGCCCTTGCCGCTGCTGAAGATCGAACTGGATACGCAGAGCAGCCTGCGCCGTCGTTCGGACACGCAGGGCGAAGGCTTCGAGCTGGTGCAGGGCCAGGCCGCGATCGAAACCCAGGCAGGCCTGCGCCTCGCCCTGTTCGCGGGGCCGGGCTGCGTGATTGCCGATGAAGGTGCGGTGCGCCTGGACGTCCGCAACACCCACGGCCAGGTACGGGTGACCTGCCTGCAGGGCAGCGCCCGCATCGAGCACCCGCAGGGCCGCCTGCAGCTGCAGGCGGGCCAGCAGACCCAATACGACGAGCGCCTCAGTGGCGTGGTGGCCGAAGCCCTGGCCTCGGAAGTGAGCGCCTGGACCGAGGGCATGCTGGTGTTCCGCCGCGCTCCATTGCGCGAGGTGGTGGATGAAATCAACCGCTACCGCCGCGGCAAGGTGCTGCTGGGCGAATCGGCATTGGCGCGGGCCCCGGTCAGCGGCCGTTTCCGCATCGATGATCCGGATGCGGCGCTGGAGCAGCTGCGACTGACGATGTCGCTGGATCTGCGTCGCTTTCCGGGTGGCATTGCCGTCCTTGGTTAGATGAAGACGCTGGCCGTGCGCGCCGCGCAGGGCTGTTGCAAGCAAGGAGACGCCAAGGATGCGCAACGAGACCATCGGTGTGCTGGATCTGCGCCGCAATCTGTCGGCGTTGCTGGAAACCACGCAGCGACGGCCCTTGATGGTGCATCGCTATGGATCGCCGTGGGTGTGCGTGGTCTCCGATGCGCAATGGCAGCAACAGGCCGTTCTGCTCGACTTCGATCCGCAATCGCACCCGTTGGCGATGCTGCTACGGCTGCAGCAGCAGGTGCTGCCCCTCGCTGAGGCCGGCACGTTGCCGCCTGCGGCGATGGCGCGCGTGCTGCTGCTGATGGGCATGCACGGCATCGACGATCTCGTGCAACTGCACGAGCAGGTACAGCATCATCGTCTTTGGCACTGGTTCGTGGCCGGCAGCCATGGCGTGATGGATGGCTGGCAGCTGCCAGCGCTGCGTGTTGCGATGGCGTCATGGTGCGATGACGTGGATATGTCCAATGCGCTGGCAACGTTCGCCGCACGCAGCGATGTGGCGATACTGGCGCGCCGTTGCGGGGGCGAAGCGCCGCGACTGGAGCGCGAAGCCTGCAGGCAGATGACGCTGCGATGACGTAGCTGATGAAGCGCCACGCAGCGCACAGAGACGCATTCGCGTTGTCGCTTCACCTGCCTTGCTGACGTCTTCTGCAGAGTACGACGCACCACGCGTCGCGGAGCACGGGCGGCGCCGATGGCAGACAGTCGCAGGATCAGCATGCTGGAGCTGGATCGTCACCTGAGCCAGTCGCTGGAGCAGGCTCGGCACACGCCTGTGAACGTGCAGCGCTATGGGCACTCGTGGGTCTGGGTGCTGTCCAGTGATGCCTGGGCCGATGCGGCGCGCTGGGCGGCACTGGACAGCAGCGCGCATCCGCTGGCGGCGTTGCGGCGCGCCCTCGATCTGCAGCTGCGGCCCTGGCCCGAAGCGGCCATGAACGCGCTGCCGCTTGACGCGGGCGATGTGCGGCTGCTGCAACGTGCGGCGCTGCTGGTGGTCGTGCGTGATCTCAACAGTGCGCAGCGCGTGTACGACGATCTGCGTTACCACCAGGCCTACCGGATGTTCATCGGCCTCGACCATGGCACCGCGTGGTCGCCGATGCAGTGCGTGCGCCTGCTGCAGGCCTGCGCGCACCCGTTGCTGCGCGGCTGCATCGACGATGCGCTGGCCAGCGTGCCGCAGCACCTGTTCGAGTCTGCATGTGCCCCGGCTACACGTGTTGCGCCTGCACAGGCACACGCGCAGCGAATAGCAGGCGGATGTTTATCGTACTGACACATGCACCGCTGACCATGGCGCAGCGGTCTCTTCCAGGATGACGAGGGCGGAACAATGGCAAGGCAGGTGGGTAGTCGCAGGGCTCGGCAGCAGGGTTTCAGCCTGATAGAGATCATGGTGGTGGTGGTGATCATCGGCATTCTTGCCGCGTTGATCGTGCCGCGGTTGATGGACCGTCCCGACCAGGCGCGCGTGGTGGCGGCGCGCCAGGACATCGCGGCGCTGATGCAGGCATTGAAGTTGTTCAAGCTGGACAACGGGCGCTATCCCAGCGCCGAACAGGGCCTGCAGGCGCTGGTGAAGCCGCCGCAGGGCAGCGGTGCGATGCCGGTGACGCCGTATCTGGATCGCCTGCCGAATGACCCATGGGGCCATCCGTACCAGTACCAGATTCCCGGAACCCATGGCGACATCGATGTGTTCTCGCTGGGTGCGGACAGCAAGCCCGGTGGCGACGCCGGGAACGCGGACATCGGCTCCTGGCAGCTGTGAGGCGTGCAGATGACAGCCCGGACGCGTTCGGTCCCGTGCACCCGCCAGCGCGGCATGGCGGTGATCGTCGCCCTGCTGGTGGTGGCATTGGTGGCGGTGATTGCCACTGCACTGCTGACCCGGCAGTCGGCACAGCTGCGTGCGCTGCGTGGCGACCAGCTGCGTGCGCAGGTGCGCATGGCGGTCGATGCCACCCTGGAGCGCGCGGCGCAGCAGCTGCGTGACGATGTAAAGGAGCAGTTGACCACGGTGCGCAGCGGCCGTTGGGCGCGTCCACTGACGCTGCAGGCGCCGCTGCCGGTGCAGTTGCAGCTGGTCGATGCACAGTCCATGTTCAACCTGCGCAACCTGCTGGCCTATGGCAAGCCGGACCCGGAGGCACGGCGCGCGTTCATCGCGCTGTGTGCCGGGCAGGGACTGGGGCAGGGTGCCTGTGCATCTGCTGCCGATCACATCCAGGCGCGGCTGCGTGATGGCGATCTGCAGGCGCAGGCGCCGTTGCCGCGTGAATCGATGATCGAGCAGGCCCTGGCGGGCGCCGACCCAGTGGCGGTGCAGGCACTGGCACGGCGCACCGTGGTGCTGCCGGCCCAGACCCTGGTCAATGCCAACACCAGTGACATCAGCGTGTTGCAGGCGGTCACTCCCGGCGTGGAGCCGGGGCGCCTGCAGGCGCTACTCGGTGAGCGCGACGGTGGCCACTGGCTGCTCAACCGCGGCGATATCGCCAATCGTCTGCAACTGAGCAACGCGCAGATGGCCGTGGTGCCGCTTGGCATTCATAGCGAGTGGTTCCTTGCCGTCGGCCAGGTACAGGCCGATGGCAATGCGGTCGACTTCAGGGCCCTGATCTGGCGCGAGTATCGCGATGACAGTGTGCGCGTGCAGCGTGTGTGGACGAGGATTGGAGCATGAGCGTGCAGCTGAGGGTGCGCCTGCCGGCGCTGGAACACCTGCGCGCCGACAGTACGGTCGAGTGGGCGCAGTTGCACAAGGGTGGGGTGCTGGCCCATGGCCGCGAGGGCTTGGCCGTGCTCGGGCAACGTCATCCGCAGGCCGAGGTGCTGGCCTGTCTCGATCCGCAGGACCTGATCCTGCTGGAACTGCAGCTGCCGCCACTGTCGGGCCGCAGGCTGCAGGCCGCACTGCAGGGCGAAGTAGAGGCGATGCTGCTGGATGACCTGCAGGAGGTCGTGTTGGCACATGGTGCGCAGGCGGCGGACGGCACGGTTCCTGTGGCGTGGCTTGGCCAACAAGCAGTCCTGCAGGCGCAACAGCTGCTGGCTTCATGTGCACTGCAGCTGCAGGCACTGTACCCGACCCCGCTGCTGCTGCCATGGCAGAACGGCCAGGCAACGCTGCAGGCTGCCGGTGAGCATCTGCTGGTGCGCTGCGGGCGCGATCGGGGTTTTGTGCAGTGGTGCGGTGGGCGCGACACAGCGGCGGTGCTGCAGTCGCTCGCGGCGCGTCTTCAGCAATCCGGGGTGCAGGCCGTGCAGTGGATCGACAGCGTGCCGTCGGTGTGGCCGGAGAACCTGCCGGCCACCGTGGTCGCGCATGAACGGCAGGCCAGCGGACCCGTGCCAGCGTGGTCGTTGCCACTGCCGGGTCGCAGCAGGCAGGCACCACGCGTGGCGATCGGCCTCGCATTGGCGGCGGTGTTGCTGGCTGCGCTTGGGCTGCAGCTGCAGGTCTCGCGCTGGCGCAGCGAGGGCGAGGCGTTGCAGCAGGACATGGCGCGGCAGTTCAGTTCGCACTTTCCGGAGATCACCGATGTGGTGGACCCGGTGCTGCAGGCGCGGCGCGCGCTGGCCGTGCCGTTGCCGGCGCCGCCGTTGCCACCGGTGCAGCGGCAGGTCGCAACGACGCTGCAGGCGATTCCGGAGTTGGGCGGCCAGGTGCGCGGCCTGCGCTATCAACCCGGCCAGCTGGAACTGGAGCTGGACGCCGATGCGCAGGCGGTAGCCGATGACGCGCAGCGGCTGGAGCAGTGGCAGCAGGCGGCGCAGGCGCAGGGCCTGCAGATGGCGCGCGAGGCCGGTGGACGCCTGCGCGTGAGCGGGGGCGGACAGTGACCGCCAGAGCCGTGCGCCTGGGCGAGGGTGTGGCCGGTCTGCAGCGACGCTGGCAGCACCTGCCGCCGCGCGACCGCTGGATGCTGTGGGTGATGGTGCTGGCGCTGCTGGCAGCGGGGCTGTGGTCATTCTGGCTGGAGCCGCTGCTGAAACAGCGTGCGCACTGGCAGGCTGAGCTGCCGCGGCTGCAGGCGCAGGCGCGCGCACTGGCGCCGCTGCTGCGTGCACGCGAACGCCAGCAGCAGGTGCAGGGGCAGCGCCCGACGCTGGCCGCGCTGCGTAATGGAATCAAGTCCGCCGGCCTCGCCGATGGACTGCATGTCGAAGCACGCGACGGGCGTTGGCACCTGCAGGTGCAGGCCGTACCTGCTGACGCACTGTGGAACTGGCTGCTGCCCGTGCTGGCCGATCCGGCCATCGAACTGCAGCAACTGCAACTGACACGCACAGGGGATGCGAACATGCCGGCGGCACGGATATCCGGAAACATCGTGATGGCACTCACTGCGGGTGGCCATTCATGAGGGCGATGCGCAGCCTTGCCTGCAGCACTGTACTGGCCCTGATCGTGGGTGGCGCTCACGTTGTTGCACCGGCACAGGCGCAGGACGCCCCCGATGAACCGGTGCAGTTGAACTTGGTGGATACCGATATCGGCGGCGTACTGCGCATGGCGGCGCGCTTCACCGGTCGCCAGTTCCTGATCGACCCGCGGGTGACCGGCAAGATGACCGTGGTCTCTGATGGCCCGGTCAGCCGTACCCAGGCGTACCAGTTGCTGCTGGGCGCACTGCGCATGCGTGGCTTTGCCGTGGTCGAGAACGGCGGTGTCAGCCGGGTGGTGCCGCAGGCCGAGGCCAAGCTGCTCGGTGGCCGTGTGGGCGCGGGCGGGGCCGGCGGCGAGGTGGCCACGCGCACCTTCGCGCTGCGCTACGAGAACGCAGCCGCGCTGGTGGCGGTGCTGCGGCCGATGATCAGCCCGGACAATCCGATCACCGCCAACCCGGGCAACAACACCCTGGTGATCACCGACTATGCCGACAACCTGGAGCGCATCGCGCGGGTGATCGCCAGCGTCGATACACCGGCCGGCATGGACACCGATGTGGTGAAGCTGCAGCAGGGCATTGCCGTTGACGTGGCAGCGATGGTCGCGCCGCTGCTGGATGCGCAGGGCGCCGAGCCCAGCCAGAAGGTGGTGGTGATGGCCGACCCCCGCAGCAACAGCGTGCTGCTGCGTTCCAGCAGCCCGGGCCGAACGCGCCTGGCGCGGCAGTTGGTGGAGAAGTTGGACCGCGCGCAGGACGAGTCCGGCAACCTGCATGTGGTCTACCTGCGCAATGCCCAGGCCAATCAGCTCGCCGGCGTGCTGCGCGGCGTGGTGGCCGGGCAGAGCGATGCACCGGCAATGGGCAGCAACGAAGGCATCACGCCACTGCCCGGCGACGCCAACCGCGCCACACCGGCGCAGCCGTCGCAGCCGCAGCAGTCCAAGACCGGTGGCAATGCGCTGGAATCGCAGCGGCTGGACCCGAACCGTCGCGACCCGATTGACGCCGGCAGCACCGGCTTCAGCCAGAACGGCATTTCGGTGCAGGCGGACGTGGCCACTAACACGCTGCTGATCTCCGCCCCCGAGCCGGTGTACCGCAACCTGCGGCGGGTGATCGACCAGCTCGACCAGCGCCGTGCGCAGGTGCTGGTGGAAAGCCTGATCGTGGAGGTCAACCAGACCGACGCGGCCGAACTGGGCGTGCAGTGGATGCTGGGCAATGGCCGCACCTTCGGCGGCACCCACTTCGGCGGCACCACCGGTGGCAGCGGGCTGAACACCACCGCACGCACCACCCTGGACGTGCTGCCCAAGGATGGTCTGAAGATCGGCGTGATCGACGGCACCATCAACCTGCCCGGCGTCGGCCAGATCCTCAACATGAAGGCGTTGGCCAACGCGCTGCAGAGCAAGGGCGGTGCCAACATCCTGTCCACGCCGAACCTGATGACGCTGGACAATGAAGCGGCCAGCATCATGGTCGGGCAGACCGTGCCGTTCGTCAGCGGCCGCTACGTGACCGACGGTGGTGGCGGCAGCAACAACCCGTTCCAGACCATCGTGCGCGAGGACGTGGGCCTGAAGCTGCGGGTGCGCCCGCAGATTTCCGAGGGCGGCACGGTCAAGCTGGACATCTACCAGGAAGTCAGCAGCATCGACGCGCAGAGCGCGAACAGCACGGCCGGCATCATCACCAACAAACGCGCCCTGGATACCAGCGTGCTGCTGGACGATGGCCAGATCATGGTGCTCGGTGGGCTGCTGGAGGATAGCGTCAGTCATGGCCGTGATGCGGTGCCGGGGCTGGGCAAGATTCCAGTGCTGGGCGCCTTGTTCCGCAGCGACACGCGCAAGCGCGCCAAGACCAACCTGATGGTGTTCCTGCGCCCGCACGTGGTGCGTGACCCGGCCGCCGGCCAGCGCCTGACCCGCGACCGCTACGACTACATGCGCAACGCGCAGGCCGGCGCGCAGCCGCTACAGAGCTGGGCCTTGCCGGCGCTGTCGGCACCGCAGCTGCCACCGCAGGACCTGCCTGTACTCGGCCAGGGCAATGCACGCGATGGCCAGGGCCAGCCGCTGCAGAACAGCAGCCTGGCGGCGCTGTACCCGTCCGGTGACGGCGATGCGCAGCTGGTGCAGTTCGCGCAGGGGCTGGACCCGGCGCGTGCCAGCCAGGGCGTGGCGCAGGTGCGGGCACTGGGCCTGCAGGCCTATGCCGAAGCGACGCCGGGCGAGAGCGGGCAACGCCTGCGCGTGCGATTGCCGCGCGACCCGGCGACGCTGGACCCGGCACTGCAGCAGCTGCGCGGGCTGGGCTACACGCCGGAACTGGTGATCGGGCCGTGAGCACCGCCGCGTCACTGCCGTACGCCTGGGTGCGCAGCCACGGCGTGATGCTGTCCGAAGTTGGCGGCGAGTCGGTGCTGCTGGGCACCGCCGACACCGCGGCGTGGGCCGTGGCCGAACTGCGCCGACGGCATGGCCCGCTGCCGTTCCAGGCGCTGGATGCAGCGACCTGGCAGCAGCGGCTGGGTGAGCAGTACCGTGACGGCGGCGATGCCGCTGCCGTGGTCGGGGCTGCTGAAAGTGAAGTGGATCTGGACCGGCTGATGCAGGACATGCCGGAAGTCACCGATCTGCTGGACGCACAGGACGATGCGCCGGTGATCCGCATGATCAACGCGCTGCTGGCACAGGCCGCACGCGATGGCGCCAGCGATCTGCACATCGAGCCGTTCGAGACCCATTCGGTGGTGCGCTACCGGGTGGACGGCACCCTGCGCGACATGGTGCAGCCGCGGCGCGCACTGCACGCGGCGCTGGTGTCGCGCATCAAGATCATGGCCCACCTGGACATCGCCGAGAAGCGGCTGCCGCAGGACGGGCGCATCGCGATCCGGGTGGGTGGGCGTCCGTTGGACATCCGCGTCTCCACGGTGCCGACCGGGCATGGCGAGCGTGCTGTGCTGCGCCTGCTGGAGAAGGATGCCGGCCGCCTGCAGCTGCAGCGGCTGGGCATGGCCGATGACACCCTGGCCACGTTCACCGGATTGATCCGGCAGCCGCATGGCATCGTGCTGGTCACCGGCCCGACCGGCAGCGGCAAGACCACCTCGTTGTATGCGGCGCTGGGCCAGCTCGACAGCAGCACCAGCAACATCCTCACCGTGGAGGACCCGGTGGAGTATGACTTCGCCGGCATCGGCCAGATTCAGGTCAACGCGCGTATCGGCATGAGCTTCGGCACGGCGCTGCGCGCGATCCTGCGCCAGGACCCGGACACCATCATGATCGGTGAGATCCGCGACCTGGAAACCGCACAGATTGCGGTGCAGTCGTCGCTGACCGGCCATGGCGTGCTGGCGTCCCTGCACACCAACGACGCGATCTCGGCGGTGACGCGCCTGGCCGACATGGGCGTGGAACCGTTCCTGCTGGCCTCGTCGCTGCGCGGCGTGCTGGCGCAGCGGCTGGTGCGGCGGCTGTGCACGCAGTGCCGGCGCGCCGAGGTGGACGGCGAGGGCCGTACCGTGTGGCGCGCGGTGGGCTGCGCGGCCTGTGCCAACAGCGGCTACCGGGGGCGTACCGGCATCCACGAGCTGTTCGTGGTCGACGATCGCGTGCGTGCGCTGATCCATGAAGGACAGGGTGAACCTGCGCTGCGCGAGGCGGCGCGGCGTGCCGGCATGCGGACCTTGCGCCAGGACGGCCAGCGTTGGGTCGACAGCGGGGTGACCACGCTGGAAGAGATCCTGCGCGTCACCGGCGACGACTGAGGCCTGCATGGCACTGTTCGACTACCAGGCTGCCAACGCGCAGGGCCGCATCGAGAAGGGTCAGCTGGACGCCGACAGCCCGCGCGGCGCACGCCAGCTGCTGCGCGGTCGCGGGCTGACACCCGTGCAGGTCAGCGCGGCGCGCGGTGCGGGCAGTGGCTGGGGCGCCCGCCGGCTGTCTGCCAGCGAGCTGGCCTGGGCCACGCGCCAGCTGGCCAGCCTGCTGGCCGCGAGCCTGCCGTTGGAAGCCGCATTGACTGCGGTGATCGAACAGGCCGAGCGCCCGCATGTGGCCCAGGCACTCACCGCCGTACGCGCCGACGTGCGTGCCGGCCAGCGCCTGACCGTGGCGCTGGCCGCGCGGCCGCGCGATTTCCCGCCGATCTATCGGGCGCTGGTGGGCGCAGGTGAAGACTCCGGTGACCTGGCGCGGGTGATGGAGCGCCTTGCCGACTACATCGAAGAACGCAACGCGCTGCAGGCCAAAGTACTGACCGCCTTCATCTACCCAGCGGCGATCAGCCTGGTGTCGGTGGCGATCGTGATCTTCCTGCTCAGCTACGTAGTGCCGCAGGTGGTGACCGCGTTCGTGCAGGCGCGGCAGACGCTGCCGATGCTGACCCAGGTGATGCTGGCCGCCAGCGCGTTCGTGCGCAGCTGGGGCGTGTGGGTGGGGCTGGGCATCGCTGCGCTGGTGGTGGCATGGCGGTTGGCGTTGCGCCGGCCCGAACTGCGCCTGCGATGGGACGCGATGCTGCTGCGGGTGCCGATGGTCGGGCGTTTCGTGCTGGGCGTGAACAGTGCGCGCTTTGCCTCGACGCTGGCGATCCTGCTGGATGCCGGTGTGCCACTGCTGCGTGCCTTGGAGGCGGCGCGGCAGACGCTTGGCAATGCGCTGCTGGCACGCTGTGCCGATGACGTGTCCGCGCGCGTGCGCGAAGGTGCGGCACTGGGTGCTGCGTTGAAGGTGCAGAAGGTGTATCCGCCTATCCTGGTGCACCTGGTGGCCAGTGGTGAGAAGACCGGATCGCTGGCGCCGCTGCTGGATCGTGCTGCACAGACGATCTCGCGCGAGATCGAACGTCGCGCGATGGCACTGACCGCGCTGCTGGAACCGACCATGATCCTGGTGATGGGCGGCGTGGTGCTGACGATCGTGCTGGCCGTGCTGATGCCGATCATGGAAATGAATCAATTGGTCCAGTGATGCGCAACGCGCATCACGGCACGCTTTCGATTCTCCACACAATCCTCCACACCTTTTTTCGATCTTCCACAGGTTTCTTAAGCGGCCTGTCATCGGCGCGGACCAGCATAGCCACGTCGCCGCAGAGTGGGCTGGGAGGCCCTCGGCGGCAGCAGGCGTGTAGTGACCGTTCCTCCCTTGGCGTTTCCCTTCGCAGTAAACCCTTCAGGAGAAGATCATGAACAAGTACAAGACCCTGGCCGCGCTGGTTGCTACCGCGCTGCTCGCCACCGCCGGTGCCGCTTCGGCCCAGACCGCCGTCACCGGCGGCGGCGCTTCGCTGCCGGCCGACCTGTACAAGGGCCAGGCTGACAGCATCCTGCCGGCCAACTTCAGCTACGCCGTGACTGGTTCGGGCACCGGCAAGAAGGCCTTCCTGGAAAACAACTCGGCGCTGTTCTCCACCACCGGCACCGTGCACTTCGCCGGTAGCGATTCGGTGCTGAGCAGCACCGAACTGAACACCTACAACAGCACTTACAACGTGTCCGGCGATGCCAACCGCTACGGCGCCCTGGTGCAGATTCCGTCGGTGGCCACCTCGGTCACGATTCCGTTCAACAAGGCCGGTTCGGTCGTTGACCTGTCGGTGACCCAGATCTGCGGCATCTTCTCCGGCAAGATCACCAGCTGGAGCCAGCTGGCGGGCCTGGGCCGTACCGGTGACATCCAGGTCGTCTACCGTGGCGAAAGCAGCGGCACCAGCGAACTGCTGACCCGCTTCCTGACCAGCGCCTGCCAGCCGGCTGACGTGTCGGGCAGCAACCTGAAGTTGACCAACGGCGTGCCGGCGTTCTCGGTGCAGTCGACCTTCGCCAACCTGTTCACCACCGTGCCGTCGAACTTCATCGCCGCACCGGCCACCGGTGGCACCGCGCTGTACAACGCCGTCTATGCCGTTGACGGCCGCGTTGGCTATGTCGGCCCGGACGTGATCCCGAGCCTGACCGACGCCACCAAGGTCGCCAAGGTCAAGGGCTTCTCGCCGGATGAAGTGAGCGTGCAGGCCACGCTGGAAACCGCTGCGCCGCCGACCGGTGCCGCTGCCGAGAACCCGGCGAACTGGGTGCCGGTGTTCGGCAACCCGAGCGCGGGCTATCCGATCGCTGGCTACACCAACTTCGTGTTCGGCCAGTGCTACAAGAACGCCACCGTGGGCGCCAACGTGCGCGGCTTCCTGACCCGCCATTACGGCAGCACCGTGGTCAACGGTGTCGAGCAGGGCCCGAACGACGTCGCCATCCGCGCGCACAAGTTCATCCCGCTGACCAAGGCCTGGCGCGATGCGGTCCGTGCTCGCTTCGCCACCGCCACGAACGCCGGTGCGGTGAACAATCCGAGCACCTGCTCGGGCATCGGCCGTCCGCTGTAACTGCGACATAGAAGTGTTCTCCAGGTGCGCCGGCCGTCAGGCCGGCGCACTGCGGTATGAACGACCGTATCCAGAGAAGGCAGGGAGTTGTCAATCTCATGAACTTGCTATTGAAGGCGTTCTGGCTCGCCAGTTGCGTGTTGGTCGGAACGCTAGAAGCAAATGCCCAGGTTCTTGTCCAGGGTGGTGGTGCGACGATGCCCGCGGCCCTGTACCAAGGGAGTCCGGACAGCATTCTTCCGACGTCGTTCAGCTATGCTCCCAGGGGCTCGGGCGTTGGCAAGCGGGCATTCCTGAGCAATGACCCATCACTGTTTTCGACGACAGGGACTGTCCACTTTGCTGGCAGCGATGCGGTACTGAGCAGCACCGAGTTGTACAGCTACAACAGCACCTTCAACCGGGCTGGTGATCCAACCCGTTATGGGGCATTGATCCAGATTCCCGTTGCGCTGGCTCCGGTGATTATTCCCTTCAACAAGCCTGGTTCAGCAATTGACCTGTCGGTCACCCGGATCTGCGGGATATTCTCCGGCAAGATCACCAACTGGTCGAGCATCGACAGCGCCCGCACCGGCACCATTCGGGTTGTCTACCGTGGCGAGACCAGCGGCGCCACTGAATTGCTGGCCCGTTTCCTGACCAGCGCCTGCCAGCCGGCCGATGTCTCAGGCACCACGCTGAAGCTGACCAACGGCGTGCCGGCGTTTTCGGTGCAGTCGACCTTCGCCGATCTGTTCACTAGTGTTCCCGAGAACTTTGTTGCAGCTCCGGCGTCCGGTGACGCGGCGGTGTACGCCGCCATTTTTACGACCGTCGGAACAATGGGATACACAGGTCCAGACCTGTCTCTTGATCTCTCGGATGCTACTCGAGTTGCACAGGTCAAGGGCTTCTCTCCAAAGGACGTGAGTACTCAAGCGACACTGGATAACGTGCCACCGCCGGCCGGTGCCGCTGCCGAGAACCCAGCGAACTGGGTGCCGTGGTTCGGCAACCCGAGCTCAGGATATCCAATCGTGGGTACCACCAATCTCCTGTTTGGGCAGTGCTACAAGGATGTACTGGTGGCTGCAAGAATTCGCGGCGGACTTCTTCGAATCTATGGCAGCACCGTGGTCAACGGTGTCGAACAGGGCCCGCAGGATCCCGCCATCGTTGCGCACAGGTTCATTCCGCTGAACAAAGCCTGGCGCGATGCGGTCCGTTCCCGCTTCGTCAACGCAAGCAACGCTGGAGCATTGAACAATCCGAGCACCTGCTCGGGAATCGGCCGTCCGCTCTAACTGCAACTGCTTCTGTAGTTGCAGGAGACGCACAAGGGCGCCGGCAGCAATGCCGGCGCCCTTGTGCGTATGTCCGCTGCATGACAGTGATGCGCCTGTCGCCTTCACGCCGTCGCCACCGTCTATGAGGTGCAGGGCGTGCCTCGAGCAGGCCCATCCGTACACACGCCGCCGCCGACGCGGCCCATCAGGTTGACGAGGTCCCCGATGTCGCACCCGCATTCGCCCACCGCCCGTTTCCCTGCCGCCCTGTGGCGCAGCCACCCGATGGCCTGGGCCGTCGCCGTGGCCCTTGGCAGCATGGTGGCCCCGGCCAGCCAGGCCCAGCAGGCATTCAGCCCCGGCTGGTTCGCCGAGCGCGGTGCGGCGCAGGGCGCGGCGGCACAGAGCGGGCGCATGCCCAACGGCGTGCCGATCCAGTTCCAGCTACCCGCGCAGCAGCAGGATGCGGCACGGCAGAAGCTGCAGCAGTCGATCGACAACCTTGGTACGGCCGCGCAGGCCATCGCCCTGCAGCAGCGCCTGCAGGAACAGGCACGGCAGGCGCGCCGCGAGGCGGGCTTCGTGATCGCCGATGGCCTGGGCAAGGATGGCCTGAAGGTCGACGAGAATCCGCTGACCCGCGGCTGGATCAACGCCCGCGAGGCGATCCAGTCGCAGGCCGCCGACGGGCGGGTGCTGGTCAACATTGAGCAGACAGCCGACCAAGCGATCCTGAACTGGGAAACCTTCAACGTTGGTGGCAACACCACACTGAATTTCCTGCAGAACCCCGACTGGGCCGTGTTGAACCGGGTCAATGATCCCGCCGCACGGCCCAGCCAGATTCTTGGCCAGCTGAAGGCCAATGGCACGGTGTTCGTTGCCAACCGCAATGGCGTGGTGTTCGGCAACAACAGCCAGGTCAATGTCCGCAACCTGGTGGCGGCGGCAGCGCGCATCAGCGACGCGCAGTTCCGTGAGCAGGGTCTGTACAGTGCCGACGCGAACACCTCGGCGCTGACCGACGCCGTAGGCAAAGTCATGGTCGAACGCGGTGCGCGCATCACCACGCACGAGCCGACCACGGCAACGCGGGGCGGTGGTTACGTGCTGCTGGCTGGGCACAGCGTGGAGAACGCGGGCCAGATCGAGACGCGCAAAGGCCAGACCCAGCTTGCCGCCGGCGACAGTTTCGTGATCCGCCGTGGCGTGGGCACGGCGCAGAACACTGCATCGACCACCCGTGGCAACGAGATCGCACCGCGCTTCGTCGCTGACAGCACGGCCGGCAGCGTTCGCAACAGCGGTCTGATCCAGGCACGCGAGGGCGACATCACCCTGGCCGGCCGCATGGTCGAACAGGCCGGCGTTGCGGTTGCGTCCACCACGCTGAATCAACGCGGTACGGTGCACCTGTTGAACTCGGCGTCCGATGCGGCGGGCAGTGTGACCCTGGCCTCCGGCTCGACCACTGCAGTACTGCTGGAAGACGATGGCAAGAGCACGGCGCTGGACAGCCAGCGCGACGCGCTCATCAAGGAATCCACCGAGCAGGACAAGCTGCGCGGTTCCAGCAACAGCGGCACCTTCGACAATCTTTCGCGCCTGCAGGACCGCCGCGAGCAATCGCGCATCGAAGTCGTCTCCGGCGGCGATGTGAACTTCCAGGCTGGCGCACTGGCAGTGGCCACCGGCGGCCAGGTGATCGCCGACGCCAGCCGGCGCAGCTATCTGGATGATGGCGCGCGCGTGGACGTCTCCGGTGCGGTGGGCGTGCAGGTGGCGATGGAAAGCAACAACGTCAAGGTGAAGGTGCAGGGCAATGAGTTGCGCGATTCGCCAGACAACCGTGACAGCGGCAAGCTGATCAACAGCGAGGTGTGGATCGATCGCCGCCAGTTGACCGAAGTCGCCGCCGGTACCGGCGGCTATGAAGGTACGCGCTGGTATGCCGGCGGCGGCCTGCTGGAAGTGGGGGGCTACCTGGACAATCAGGGGCATTCGATCAGCGAATGGGCGGCGCAGGGCGGCACCGTCCAGCTGGCAGGCAAGGAAGTGGTGAGCCACGCCGGTTCGCGCATCAATCTGGCCGGCGGCAGCCTGGATGTGCAGTCCGGCGTGGTGCAGCAGAGCTGGCTGCGTGGCCGCGATGGCCAGTTGTACCGGCTTGACGATGCACCGGCCGAGATGCTGTACGACGGTCTGTACCAGGGCTATGAAGTGAAGCAGGAACGGTGGGGAGTGACCGAATCGTTCCGCAATCCGCTGGTGGCACCCACCCAGCGTTTCGACAATGGCTATTCCGTGGGACGCGATGCTGGCCGTCTGCTGATCTCGGCGCCCACGGCTGTCCTGCAGGGCCAGGTGGATACGGTGGCCTTTCAGGGCCTGCAGCAGACGCGCCGCCCCGACCAGGCGCAGGACGGATACGCGCAGGCACAGACGGCGGCGGCCCGCAACGCCCAGCTCTGGCTGGGGCGTTTCGACAACAACGGCCGAAGTGCAGTGTTCGATTCGCAGATCCGCATCGGAGCGCTCCAGGCCGACACCCGGTCATGGACGTTGCAGGCGCCGATCGGGGAAACACAGCGCAATACCGTGTGGTTGGACAGTGAGGTCCTGAGCGCTCAACGTTGGGGGCAGGTGGACCTCGCTTCTGCGGGCCGTATCGACCTGGATGGCACGCTCAGGTTGCAGGAGGGCGGTCGGCTTGGGCTCACTGCAAGCCGCGTCGGCTTCGGCGGAACGGTGCAGATTGCCGGCGGGCAGGTGGAGGCCGGCAACCTGCTTCCGGCGCTCGGCGGGCCCTCGGCCCTGCTGAGGTCCGGACGCGGCGCGGTGGATGTTGCGGCGGGCGCGCGGATCGATCTTGGCGGTGGCTGGAGCAACGCGCTTGCAGCGCCGGAGGGCGGTCCGGCACAGGCGTGGATCGACGGCGGGCAGGTGCGCTTCAACAGCAGCCACGACATCGCTGTGGGCGAGGGAGCGACGATTCTGGTCGATGCCGGCGGCGCGATCGATGCCAGTGGCAAAGGGCGCGTAGGCAAGGGCGGCAGTGTCAGCCTGCTCGCGGCCAGCACCGAGGTTGCCACCGACGGCAGCGGGCGGATCCGTATCGGCGATGGCGCACGCTTCAGCGCGCTCGGCAATGGCAGCGGCAACTTCACGTTGGCAACAGGCGGTGCGGTGTCTATCGGCGCGCCTGGCACGGACGCATCGGCGGCGTCGTTGCAACTGCAGCCAGCACTGTTCAGGAGTGGCTTCGCCGGCTATGACATCGCCGGGCACAACGGTTTGACGGTTGAAGAAGGTACCCGGCTGCAGGTGGAACGACCGGCGCTGCGCCTGGCCGAGGGCGCACAGCAGGCACTGGCCCGCGAGCAGGGCGTGCAGACTTGGACGCCATCGTTGTATGAGGCGGATCCGGCCAGCGGGCGTGTATCGCAGCGCGGCGGCGCGAGCCTGGCACTGCGCGCAGGGCATCTGCTGTCCACGGCCGATCTGCGCGTAGGCAAGGGCGCAAGGATCGAGGTCGATGCCGGCCAGTCGATCGAACTGTTCAGCGCCGGCAACCTGGACGTGGCTGGCAGTCTGAAGGCGGCCGGCGGCCGCATCCGCCTGGACGAGGCATTCGACCCGACCGGTGTGCGTGGCGATCAACGCCGCGAACGTCGCTGGACGATTGCCGAGGGCGCCCTGCTGGACGTGAGCGGCGATAGCGTTTCCCTGCCCGACGCGCGCGGGACATTGCGCGGACAGGTGCGCAAGGGCGGAACGATCGAGATCGGGGGGGCGTTGGACTGGGAAGACCAGGACAACGTACGCCACTTGCCGCCCGATACCTTCGTGGTGGTGGAGCGCGGTGCGCGGCTGGACGCGTCCGGTGCTTCGGCGCTGCTGGACATTGATGGCAGCGGGCGCACCCGGGTGGACAGCGACGGCGGCAGCATCGTGCTGCGCGCCGGCAATGCGCTGTACCTGCAGGGCGACCTGGACGCAGCAGCGGGCGGCGACGGCGCGCGCGGCGGCACCCTGGGGGTTGCCTTCGGTGGTGGCACCTACGGCAGAACGGCAGACGGCAAGGAGGTGCTGGCACCGCGGGTGATCTCGCTGACCCAGCGTGCCGCGCAGACGGCGGACCTGCCTGCACGCCTTGAGTACGGTCATGCGGCACTGTCGGTGGAGCAGATCGAGGCCGGGGGGTTCGATCATCTGGCGCTGTTCGGCGACATCCGCGCCCAGGGAGATGTCAATCTGCGCATGGATCAGAGCCTGCGCATCCAGGGCTTGAATGAGCGTTACCTCGGCCTCGTCCCGGGCAACAGCGAGGGCGGCCGCCTGCAACTGGCCGCGCCATATGTCCGCCTTGCGCAGGGGCGCTGGTGGCAGCCGGCCGGGGAAGGCACGTTGCGCCCACTGGAGGCAGCGTTCGACAGCGGCCGGCAGCATCGCCTGGACGTGAGCGCCGATCTGATCGATCTGCGAGACGTCACCTGGCTGGCGGGATTTGACCAGGTCGCGCTGCGCAGCCGCGGTGACATCCGCATGCTGGCCCCGGTCGCCAGCAGTTCGCTCGTCTCCACGCTGGCAAGCCCGGGTTCGATCGATATCAGCGCCGCACGTATGTATCCGGCGGCCCGGGCCAAGGGACGTATCGTGGCGGGCGTCCCCGGCATCGGTCCTTCAGGCCTGTCCTGGCAGAACCCCGACGCCGTACTGCGCATCCATGGCATTGCAGGCGGCGCGCAACCGGCACCGGACTCTGCGTTCGGAAGCCTGGAGCTGGTGGCGGCGACGGTGGTGCAGGGCGGCAATGTGCAGGCGCCGTGGGGCCATGTGCAGCTGGGCGGCAGGGAATTCAACGCCGATGCGGCCAGCCGCGTCGACCTGCTTGCAGGCAGCGTGACGTCGGTGAGCGGTGCCGGCCTGCAGCTGCCGTTTGGCGGTACCGTGGATGGTGTGGGCTGGCGCCGTAACGGTGCCGACTTCGATGTGCTGGGCCCCGGCTCGACCAACATCCCGATCGGTATCGACATCGTCGCCAACGCTTTCAATGGCGTGGCGGGCAGTGTGCTGGACGTCTCCGGCGGAGGCGAGCTGTCCGGTGCCGCATTCGTGGCGGGGCGCGGCGGCTCGGTGGACATCCTGAGGCACGCGCTGGCGGATGCGAACCCGCGCTACCGCTTCAGCGGCAGTGACAATGCGGTCTACGCGATCATGCCGGGACGCTCGGGCACGCAGGCGCCGCAGGCGGTCTCGGACGGCAGCGCCGATCCGCGCATCGGCCAGCAGATTGTCATTCCTGCCGGGGTTCCCGGCCTCCCGGCCGGAACCTACACGCTGCTGCCGGCAAGCTACGCACTGCAGAAGGGCGCATTCCGCGTCGAAGTCGGCGCCGAAAGCGCCGTCGGCAGCCGCCAGGCAGTGGCGACCGGCACGGGTTCCTGGCGCGTCAGTGGACACCAGGCGCAGAGCCTGGGCGGTGGAGTCTCATCGCTGCTCACCGATCTGGTGCTGACGCCGGCGGATGTGGTGCGCCGCCATGCCAGCTACAACGAGACCTCCTACAGCACTTTCGTACAGGGCGTGGCTGAGCGGCGTGGTGAAGCGCTGCGCTGGCGGCCAACCGACGCCGGCAACCTCAACCTGGTGTTGGGCGATGGCGCCGGACGTTCGAGCGTGCCAGCCGCGATCTTCCAGGGCGTGTCACGCTTCAACGCCGGCAGCAATGACGGACGCGGGGGCACGCTTTCAGTCAATCTGCTCGCCTCCAATGAGGCAACGCTGGAGATTGCCACCCAGGGCGGTAGTGCCGGCAGCGGCAGCGGCGCCACCCTCTTCGATTCGGCGCTCAATGCGTTCCGCCCGGAAACGATGCTGATCGGCGGCGTGCTGCGACGTGACGCGACGACTTACTCGTTGGAGGGCAGCGCGCAGCACATCGTGGTGCGCAACGGCGTCAACCTGACGGCGCAGGAAGTGCTGCTGTCGGCTGCGTTCGGGGGCAAGGGCATCCTGGTCGAGCAGGGCGCTTCGATCGATACCTTGGCCGGGGCCGATCCCTCGCGCGTGGCGCAGCCCACGGCGCCCTACCTGGTGTCGGGCGGCCTGCTTGCCGTGTCCAACCAGCGCTTGACGGCGCTCAGTGCGCAGGGCGGCAGTGCCGGCGGTCCGGTGGCGATCGACATCGGCGGATGCGTGGTGGACTGCAATGGCCAGACCCGGTTGCTGTCGGCAGGCAGCATCAACGTGGTCACCGACGGCGCGCTGAGCATTGGCGACGCGGTGAGCTACGGCACGCGCCAGCTCGGCCTGGGCATGTCGGCGCTCAATCTCGGCAGCGCCGAGGCCATTGCGGCGGCAGCGGCAGCCGGCGGCCTGCCGGCGGGCATGACCATGAACCAGGAGGTCCTGCAGCGATTGCTGCGTGGAAACACTGCCACCGGCGCGCCGGCGCTGGAGGCGCTGAGTCTGACCGCGCGCGATGCCATCAATGTGTTCGGCAGCGTGGACCTGGATACGCGTGACGGTGCGACCGGCCGCAGCAGCCTGCGCAGCCTGGTGCTGGGCGCCCCTGCCATTCATGGTTACGGCACTGCGGCCGACCACGCGCGCATCTTCGCCGATACGCTGGTCTGGGACGGAACGCTGGCCGGCACCACATTGCCCGGCGGTGAGCAGGCCCAGCCAGCCGGCGAGGCAATGGTGGGTCGGCTTGGCCAAGGGCAGCTGGAAATCGATACGCGGGTGCTGGAGCTGGGGCGTGCGCCCTTCACCCGGCCCAGTTCGTCGGTGGCCGCGGATCGGCAGGTGCTCGGCTTCGCCGGCGTTACCCTGGCAGCGTCGGATCGCATGTTGTTCTCCGGCAAGGGCAGCCTGGATGTCTTCCAGCGGCAGGGCGATTACGTGGCAGGCAGCGGCTGGCAGTTCAGCGGCGGCGCGCTGGATATCGTTACCCCGCTGCTGACCGGCAGTGCGGGCGCGCAGCTGGCAATCCGCAATGGCGGTACGGTGCAGGTGCGCGGTGCCGCGGCAACCGCGGGCAGCGATGCGTTGGGTGCGGAGTTGTCCATCACGGCCGAACGCGTTGTGATCGACAGCCGGGTGGCGCTGGCGTCCGGCCGGTTCGAAGCCAATGCCCGCCAGGGCGTGGCGCTTGGCAGCAATGCAGTGCTGGACATGGCGGGGCGGAAGGTCAGCCTGTTCGACGTGGACAAGTACAGTTGGGGCGGCGACGTAGCGCTGTCGAGCCGTGAAGGTGACATCGTTGCCGACGCGGCGTCGCGCATCGATCTTTCCGCCCGCAACAACCGCGGCGGCCGCTTGACGGTCGCTGCGCTGGGCCCGCAGGGCGGCCGTATAGATCTGGCAGGTACGTTGCTTGGCGGAGCCAGCGGCCGCTACGACGCCGGTGGCACTGAAGTGCCCTACGACGGCGGCGAACTGGTGGTACGTGCACGCCAGTTGCAGGACTTCTCCGGGCTGAACACCCGGCTTACCGCCGGTGGCATTACCGGTGGCCGGACGTTCCAGTTGAGCGAAGGCGACCTGGTGATCGGCGATGAAGTGAAGGCACGCAACGTGGATATCAGCGTCGATGGTGGCAGCCTGCTCGTCAATGGTCGCATTGATGCCAGTGGCGAACAGGTCGGCAGCATCCGCCTGTCCGCCCGCGATGTGCTGCGTATCGACGGAACATTGGACGCGCATGGCAGCGCCTTGCGCGTCGATAGTTACGGCAAGATCATCGACAGCCCGAACCGGGCGATGATCGAACTGAACTCGGCCAGTGGCAGCCTGCAGCTGGGCGCGTCCGCTTCGATGGACCTGCGCGCCGGCACGTCGGTGGCTGCGGGTAGCAGCCCGGGCCAGAACGATGGCCGCGCACGCGGCAGCGTCAAGCTCAACGTGCCACGCGTGGGCAGCAACGACGCCGCGATCGACGTGGCCAGCGGCATCCGTATCGCCGGTGCCGCCGACGTCCAGGTCAACGCCTTCCGCAGCTATGATTCGGCGCCATTGGCCAGCGCTCCGGACGTGCATGGCCATCGTCCGCAGGTGATCAACCAACACTGGCTGGACACGGTTGTGGACCCGGACAACAGCCAGTGGATGAACGCCGCGCTGACCAATACGGTACTGCAGCAGCGTACTGCCGCACTGGGCAGCTATCGCCTGCGCCCCGGCGTGCAGATCGTGGCGCGGACCAGCAGTGACAACCCGCGTGGCGATCTGGTCGTGGCCGGCGATATCGATCTGTCCGGCTACCGCTACGGACCGCAGTCGAACCGGACCGATCCAGCGCGCCGTGGCTTCGGTGAATCGGCAGCGCTGGTGCTGCGCGCCGGAGGCGATATCAACGTCTACGGCAGCATCAACGATGGATTCGCACCGCCGCCTGCCAATCCCGATGAGGACGGCTGGGTGCTGCTGGAAGGGCGCAGTGCCGGTACGCCCAACACGGCGTTCGGTGGCGACCTGATCGTGCCCGGCGAAGGTGTACAGCTGCAGCGCGGCACCGAATTCCGTGCTGGCGCGACGCTGAACTATGCACTGCCCTTCGAGGCCGTGACCCTGCCCGCGGGAACCGTGCTGCCGGCAGAGATGGTGTTGTCCGGACCGCTCCTGCTGCCGGCCGGTACCGTGCTGGGCGCGGTAGTGACCACAGACAGCGGGCAGGTGATGGCGGCCGGCACCGTGCTGGCAGAGGCGCTGGCCTTGCAGTCCGGTGCCCGACTGGGTGCCGGTTTCCGCCTGCGCACGCCGGCGCCGTTGGCCGCACAGGTGTGGCCGGCCGGCGTCACCCTGCCCATGGCGATGAAGCTTTCAGGCGCGCTGAACCTGCATGCCGGTGCGATCATCCCGTCGATGACCAAGGTGGAGCTGCCAGGCGATGCACCGGTGAAGCTGCGGGCGGCCGACGCCAGCGGGCGCCAGGGGCGAAACTGGGCGCTGGCGGCGATGCTGCCCGAAGGCACCACCTCGTGGGATCTGACTGCAGTGGCCGGTGCCGATACGACCGCTGCCGATCCGCGTACCCGCAGCTGGGGAAGTGACGGCAGCATCGTGCTGGCCGACAGCCACTACAGCACCATCGGGACGGTGACCAAGACGACGGAATGGAAGGGTGATCGAATCGTCAATTTGGAAGGTTCTCTGTACTGGTGGGGCGATGAGAGTCTGGCCGGAAAGTCACCTGCCGAGGTGGCCGAGATCATCGGGACCACCGAGGCGGAGATCTGTGGCGCAGGCGCCTTCTGCGGCCCCGCCCCGCGCCTGGTGGACAAGGAAGGCTCGCTGGCATGGTGGGGCGATGAATCCTGGGTCGGTCGCCCGGCTACGGAACTGGGCGCCGAGATGGGCATGTCGGAGGAAGAGATCTGCGCGGCAATGGGCTACTGCTACGGCGGCGGCACGCTTACCGAAGTCACCACCTACGGCAAGCGCCTGGGCGCACCGGCCTGGAGCGTGCTGCGTACCGGCAAGGGTGATCTGGCACTGCTGGCCGCGCAGGACGTGCGCATGAAGTCCGGCTTCGGCGTGTACACCGCAGGTGCGCCGACGCTGCTGGGCGATGGCAGCGACCCCCAGTTCAATCCGGTGCGAACGGCTGCGCCCTGGCACACCTCGCTGCTGGGAAAGAACCAGGTCTCGGGCAACTATGATGCGGCACTGGCCAGTTACCGTGCGTGGTATCCCGACCATGGCGGCGATCTCAGGGTTGAAGCCGGGCGCGACATCATCGGCGACGCCTGGACCGCCCGGTCCGAATCCGGTACGGCGCAGCGCGACCAGGCCGGGCATTCAAGCGCAGCCGTGGGCGGCTGGTTGTGGCGGCAGGGTACGGGCACCACCGAAGGCGTCCAGGCAACACCGACGAGCTGGTGGATCAACTTCGGCACGTACAGCACCGTGGGCGCCGAAGCGGACGCAGCTCCCCGCATGGTCGGGTTCACCGGCTTCGGCACGCTGGGAGGCGGCAATCTGTCACTGGAAGCGGGCCGCCACGCGGGCGTGCTCGACCCGATGGGCAATGCCCTGGGTCTGTTGACCGCGCCTCATTCCAGCGCGATTGTCGCTGCGGTAGGGTCGACCGGGCGCGTCAGCAATGGTGAGCTGCATCTGACCGGTGGCGGCGACCTGACCCTGCGCAGTGGCGGTGCGTTGAATCCTGGCCTGCGCGCCAGCGCGCAGCAGCCGGAGAGTTTCCTGCAGGATCTGGATCTCAATGGCGCGATGACCAACCTGCGCGGCAGCACCCTGCTGCAGGCGGCACGCATCGGTGGCCTCAGCGCGATACAGAGCAGCTACGGAACGCTGGGCCTGATGGATCCGTTCGTGGCGGACGCCCCGGTGGCGATGGCGGGGCCCCTGCTCATTCTGGGTGATTCCACTGCCCGCCTGCAGGCCCGTGGTGACATTGTTCTCGGTGGCGCCGCAGATGCAGGGCGTGTACCGACGGCCAACTACAACGACGTGGTTCTGGGCGATGGCCAGCATGCAGCTGGCACGACGTGGTTCTCGCTCTGGACCCGAGGCACGGCACTGGACCTGTTCTCGGCAGGCGGAAATCTCGCACCCAGCCTGGCCGGAACTCTGCATGCAACCGGTAGCAACATGTTCGCTGAAGGCATCGCGCTGCGCGAGCAATCCGTTCCCGCCAGCATCAATTACTGGCTGTATCCGTCCAGGTTCAGCGCGGTGGCAGCGAGTGGTGACATCATCAGCGCCCCGCTTCGAGGTCTCGGACCAGGGGCGACTACGGGCGATGTGATCCTGCTCGCGCCTTCGGCCAGCGGCCAGCTCGATGTTCTGGCCGGAGGCTCGATCCATGCCGCGATCAACGCCACCGGCATTGCACGTTCCGGTAGCGACGCCCGCCTGCCTGGCCCGTTTGATCCTGCATTCGTGGCCCAGCGGGGCGCCAGCCTGACCCGGGTCGGCCACAATCTCTCCGACGATGGGGTGCAGGGAGCGGATCCGTCGGCGAACCTGCCCTTGTTCGCGTTCGGCCCCAGTACTCCGACCACGGGTGCGCTGACGTCCCGGCCCACGTCGCCCAGCCGCTTCTATGCCGTTGCCGGTGACATCATCGGGTTGGGCAGCGGCGGGCGCAGGCAATTGAGGCGGAACATCGGCGAGGAGAGCCGGACACTGTTCGACTGGTACGAAGCGGGCTCGGCCGTACAGCTGCGCGCCGGTCGCGACGTGATCAATGCGAACGTCACCGCGCTCAACACCAGCGGTACCGATATCAGCGGGATCGAGGCGGGCCGGGACATCATCCGCAGCAACCTGACGGTGGCCGGCCCTGGCAACGTTGAAGTGAGTGCGGGCCGGCAGCTGCGCCAGGAAGAGGCCGGAAGCATCGTGAGCCTGGGTGGCGTCGTCCAGGGCGATGCCCGTCCCGGTGCCAGCATCGCAGTGACTGCCGGCAATCAGGGCATTGACTTCGATGCACTGCGCACGCGCTACCTGGACCCGGTCAACCTGGCCGACCCGGCGCAGTCGCTGGCATCGCAGCCCGGCAAGGCGGTGAAGATCTATGACAAGGAGTTGAAGCAGTGGCTGCAGCAGCGCTTCGGCCTGGCCGTCGACGGCGCCGAGGCGCTGGCTGCGTTCGACCGGTTGCCGAGCGAACAGCAACGGATGTTCCTGCGCCAGGTCTACTACGCCGAACTGCGCGAAGGCGGCCGCGAGTACAACGATCGGAATGGGCCACGTGTTGGTTCTTACCTGCGGGGCCGTGAGGCCATCGCCACGCTGATGCCGGACAAGGATGCAGCAGGTGCGACGATCCAACGCACCGGCGATATCCTGATGTATGGCGGCGCCGGCGTACGTACCGAAGCCGGTGGCAACATCGAGCTGATGGCACCGGGCGGACAGATCGTGGTGGGTGTACAGGGCGTGGTGCCACCGGCCAGTGCCGGGCTGGTGACCCAAGGGCAGGGTGACATCCGGCTGTTCAGCCAGGACAGCGTGCTGCTGGGCCTGTCGCGGGTGATGACGACGTTCGGCGGTGACATCCTGGCCTGGTCGGAGCAGGGTGACATCAATGCCGGTCGCGGTTCGCGGACCACCTTGTTGTACACGCCGCCGCGTCGCGTCTATGACGGCTGGGGCAATGTGATCCTGTCGCCGCAGGCTCCCGCCAGTGGCGCAGGCATCGCCACCTTGAACCCCATCGCCGAAGTGCCGCCGGGCGACGTCGACCTGATCGCGCCGCTGGGCACCATCGATGCGGGCGAAGCGGGCATCCGTGTTTCGGGCAACATCAACCTTGCCGCGCTGCAGGTGCTCAACGCGGCCAACATCCAGGTGCAGGGTGAGAGCAAGGGCCTGCCGGTGTTGGCCACGGTGAACGTCAATGCGCTGGCGTCGGCCAGTGCTGCAGCGAACAGTGCCAGCCAGGCCGCACAGGACGTGATGCGCAAGAGCCAGGACGACGCGCGGCGCAACCAGCCATCGGTGATCAGCGTGCAGATCCTCGGCTTCGGCAGTGGCACCAGCAGCATTGCGCCGCCGGCACGCGGTACCACTGCCAACAGCGGCTACGACGCCAACAGCGCCTTCCAGTTCCCGCAGGCAAGCCGCGACGAAGGCACGCAGCGCCGATAGGCATTGCACGCCACGGTAGGTGCCGACCTTGGTCGGCACGCATTGCCCGGTGCACCGCATCGGGCTGCAGCATCGGGCCAGCCGCCAGGGAACGGTGGCGGCCCCAGCCAGGACGGCACGGAGGGCAGGGAGAGGCCATCAGCGGTGAGGACCACCGACACAGCGCCGCCGGGTGCAGGAGAGCGCCCGGCGGCAGGAGGGACGCGCATGTGTCACGGTAGATGCCGACCTTGGTCGGCGGTAGATCCTCGCCATGCGTGGATGCCCGGACAGCGTCAGTGCCGACCAACGGTCGGCACCCACCAGAGCAGGCTCTGCAGTAGAAGCAGCTCGGCAGTAGATCCACGCCATGCGTGGATGCGGTGCCACGAACCAATCTTAAAGCTCCAGTACCCGCCGGTAACTCAACGGCCCACGCCCATCGCGCAGGCCCAACCGCAGTTCAAGTCCGGTGGCCGGCAATACCTCGCCCTCGCTCGGCAACACGGCCCATCCCGTTCCAGGCTGCCACGCCCGCACCTCGAACCGCTGCACATCGCGCGCCACCGCAATGCCCTTCGACGGATCTGGTGCGGGCAGGGGATACCGGTCCGTAGCCGCACCACTGGCCCGCCACAGCGTGCTGCCCTGCCGCCACCAGCGCACCCGCTGCCAGTGCAGCCCATCACTGCCGACACTGCGGGTGATCTCCAGCGCGAAGCTGCCATCCGGGTGCCGCTCGCTCACCAGCGACGGGGGCAGCAATCGCTGCGGACGATCTGCCGGGCGCACCGCGCCATTCATCAGCGCATCGTCGGCACGCATTTCAATATCGCGCTGGAACTGCTGCAGCACGCGCAGCGCCGTCGTGGTCTCGGCATCGGCCTGGCGCAGGCGCTGGTCGCTGCTGGCCACGCTGTCCAGCGCACGCCAGCAGATCAGCGCCAGCACGCCCATGATGGTGATCGCGATCATCACCTCGATCAGGGTGAAGCCACGCACGGCGCGCCTCATTGCGCCGCCGTCCACGGCAGCTGCATCCGGGCCAGCGACTGTCGCGGTGCATCTTCGGCCACCACGGTCAATTCCAGTTGCGGCTGCCCGTCGCTGCCAGTGCCCAGATGCTGCAGGACCAGGAAGCTGCCGCGTCCCTGCACACAGCGCTGCCGCGCATCCCGCGGCGGCTGCCCGACGAGGCGCAGCTCCTGCCAGCGGTCCTGCGCGCACAACAGCGCCAGGCGACGGTCGCGCAGCCGTGACTGATCGTCGGTCGCCACTGCCACCGAGCGCATCACCGCAGCCAGTGCAATCGATACGATCGCCAGCGCGATCAGCACCTCGATCAGGGAGAATCCGCACGCCGTCTGCTTCACTGCACGACCTGCAATTGTCCGCTGCCATCATCACGAAGACGCAGTGCGCGGCCGTCCAGCGACAGTCCAAGCTCCCAGGCGGTACCGATCCACTCCGGGCTCAGCTCGATGGCGTTGGTGGGCTGCACCGCGATGCCTGCAGCCTGCCACTTCTGTGGACGCAGCAGATCATCGCGTTCAACGGTGACCCAGCGGCTGCCTTCGAGGCGGCTGAAACGATAGCCGGCGGCGTCGGCCTGCCAGCGCAGGGGGCGGCCATCGATGCGGGCCTCGTCGCGCGCCACCTGCAGGCGCTGCGCCAGTCGTTCGCCTTCCTGCCGCAGCTGGCGCGCGGGGTCGAGCAGGCTGCCCAGGCCCAGGCCGATGCCTGCCGTGCAGATGCCGATGATCACCAGCACCACCATCAGTTCCAGCAGGGTGAAACCACGCGGGATGCGTCGCATCGACATTGCCTCCTGTCCCTTGCCGATGCGTGCCAGCGTAGGCCCGCATGATGAAACAAAAGCGTCAGCCGCACCTGCTAGCGTAGGCGGACACGAACGTGGCGATGATGTGGAACATGGACGGCAGGCGCTGGGATCGGAATCGGATGTTGACCCTGCTGGCGGCGACGCTGCTGCTGGCCGTGGTGGCCTATTGGAGCGTCACCCTGTCTGCGGTGGCGCCAGCGGCGGCCGCGAGCGAAGCGCATGCCGAGGCGCCGGTACGGCCGATGTTCGATGCAGTGGCCAGCCTGCCACTGGTGCGGCTGCTGTCGCCCGGTGCGGTGCAGACCGAGGTGGTCGTGCTGGGCGTGATGGCGGGTGACCATGCGCCATTGGCCCTGCTCTCGGTAGATGGACGCCCAGCGGAAGCGTATGCGCCCGGCCAAAGACTCGGACCCTGCACGGTACTGGCCAGCATCAGTGCCAGCGCAGTGGAACTGAACCAGGCCGGGCAATCGCGCAGCCTGCCGGTGCCCGCGCTGCCAGCGGTGCCGACCGATGGCATCGTGCCCGCCAGCTCCCTGTAGAGCCGAGCCCACGCTCGGCTGCGTCTGGAAGAACAGTCGAGCAAGGCTCGACTCTACAAAATCCTGCCGAGCGCGGGCCCGGCTCCACGGCTGCGCAGGCTCAACGCGCCGGACGCTGCGGTTCCACCGAACGACCAAAGGCATCGCCCATGCGCTGTCGTGTGCCTTCCAGGTTGTACTGCATCAGCTGGTTGCCCGGCTGCCGCATCAGGCGTTCGGCTTCAGGCAGTGCCGGTGACTTCGCCGATTTCGGCGCCGGGGCCAGTTTGCGTTGCAGGCACTCCCAGGCGGGGATGCGCTCGCCGTTGACCTGTACTTCGATGCACGGCGCGGCATCGTCCTGCTTCTTCGCCTCTCCGGCCCAGGCCGATGGCAACGCCAGCAACAAGGCAAGGGCGAGGGCAGGGCGAAGGCCCGCCTCCAACGACTCACTCATCTTGAATCTCCTGCGAAAACCGACGCTCAGCAATGAAGACGTATGGCGAAGACAGTGTCCGCCTGCAACTGTTCCGGCGCTGTCAAAAGATGACAGTGCTGTCACAAAACTATTGGCGGCTTTGACGCGACGTACACGTCCTGTTGGTAGACCCACGCGCCGCTCCCTGGCCACTCCCTTCGATACGACGCGATGCCTTCGATGACTCCTGTTCCGTGCCGAGCCGTCCGCCTTCCGCTGCGCCTGCATCCGCTGGTGCTGGCTCTGGCCGCGATGCCGCTGCCATTGTTCGCGCAGGACGCGGCGCCTGCGCCCAGCGTGAACATCAATGAATACATCGTGCGCGGCAACACCGTGCTCGATCCGCGCCAGATCGAACGTGCGGTGGAGCCGTTCCTCGGCCCGGGCAAGACCCTGGCCGATGTCGAGAAGGCGCGCGATGCCGTCAATGCGCTGTACCAGCAGGCAGGCTACCAGTCGGTCTACGTCGAGCTGCCCGAGCAGCAGGTCAGTGGCGGCGTCGTGCTGCTGAAGGTGCAGCAGACGCCGATCGGGCAGCTGCGGGTCGTAGGCACGAAGCACGAATCGCCCGAACGCATCCGCGAACGCGTGCCGGCACTTGCCGAGGGCAAGGTGCCGGACTTCGACCAGGCGCAGAAGGAACTGACCGCGCTGAATGAAGGTGGACGTCGGCAGGTGATGCCGCTGGTGCGCGAGGGCCAGGTGCCGGGCACGATGGATGTGGACCTGCAGGTCGAAGAGAAGTCGCCGTGGCGTGCCAGCGCGTCACTCAACAACGACCACAGCGCCGACACCGAGAAGCTGCGCCTGAGTGCATCGCTGGCCTACGACAACCTGTGGAAGCGCGGGCACAGCGCCAACATCGGCGTGTACCTGGCGCCGGAAGATACCAAGCAGGCCAAGGTGTTCTCGGCCTCGTACATGATGCCGTTCGAGGGCACGCCGTGGAGCCTGGAAGCGTCCGGCTACAAGTCCGACAGCCGCGTGCTGAACGCGGGTGGGCAGGTGGGTACCGGCACCGGAACCAATGTAATCGGCAACGGCCATTCGATCGGTCTCAAGCTCAACTATCGACTGGCCGGCAGCAGCCAGTGGTGGCGCCAGCTCAGCCTCGGCGTGGACTTCAAGGACACCGAGGAAGACACGCAGATGGGCAAGGAGAGCCTGAAGACGCCGCTGAAGTACGCGCCGATCACCCTGGCGTTTGTCGGTGTGCGCCAGGGCGAGCAGGATCAGTTGAGCATCAATACCCAGCTGGTGGCCGGTACCCGCCGCCTGTTCGGCTATGGCAGCGATGCCATCGGATTCGGGCAGAAGCGCTACTGGGCGGACCCCAGTTTCATCGCGTTCAAGGCCGATGTGGCCAACACCCACACCTTCGGCAGCGATTGGCAGTGGTACGCGCGCGGCTCGCTGCAGGTGACCGACGCACCGCTGGTGTCGGCCGAGCAGTTCGCCGCCGGTGGCATGTACACCGTGCGCGGCTATCTGTCGGCCGAGGCGATCGGCGACTACGGCGGCCTGGCCAGCCTGGAATGGCGTACCCCGGCGTGGTCGCTGTGGAGCGGCACGGATCTGCGCGTCTACAGCTTTGCCGACGCCGCCTACCTGCGCCTGCGCCAGCCGCTGCCCGAGCAGCGTGACAAGTACAACCTGGCCTCGGTCGGCCTGGGCGCGCAGCTGCGCCTGGGTGAGCACCTGCAGCTGCGCCTGGACTACGCCTGGCCTTATGCCGATGGCCCGGTCACGCGCAAGGACGACCCGCGCCTGCATTTCAACATCAGCACCAGTTACTGACCCTTCCCTTGAACATGCGTTCTCCGGAGACCCTTCGCATGGACCGTTTGCTTTCCCGAGTGTTGTTGCTGCTGGCCGCGCTGGTTGCGCTGCCTGCTGCTGCGGCCGATGCCAATTGGTGGCAGGCCGAATGGAAGTACCGCAAGCCGATTACCGTCGATGCCGGCCCGCAGGGTGCGGGCCTGGCCGGTGACCCGGGCCGTACGCCGCTGCTGCTGCGCCTGCATACCGGCAACTTCGGTTTTGACGGCACCCAGGATGCGGGCAATGACCTGCGCTTCGTCTCGGGTGATGGCCGCACCGTGCTGGCCCACCAGATCGAGCAGTTCGATCCCAAGCTGGGCCTGGCCCTGGTCTGGGTGGACGTGCCGGCGGTCAGCGCCGCGGCGCCGCAGACGATCTGGATGTACTACGGCAACGAGAAGGCCCCGGCCAGCGGCAACGGCCAGCAGGTGTTCGACCCGGACTACACGCTGGTCTACCACTTCGCCGAAGCCAATGCGCCTGCACGCGACACCACCGCCTACGGCAACAATGCCGGTGCTGTGGTGCCGCCGTCCGAAGGTTCGGTGATCGGCCGTGGCGTGCAGTTGGGCGCAGGCCCGCTGCCGTTGCCGGCCAGCGCCTCGCTGGCACAGGAAGCGGGGGCGCCGTTGACCCTCTCGGCCTGGATCAAGCCGGGCAGCAACAATGCGGCGCAGGCGATCTACGCCCGTCGCGATGGCGCCTCCGAGCTGGTGGTCGGTATCGAGAACCGGGTGCCGTTCGTTCAGCTCAATGGCCAGCGCAGCACGCCGGCACAGCCGATTCCGGAAGGGCAGTGGGCGCACGTGGCACTGACCGCGGAGAAGGGTGCGCTGCAGCTGTACCTCAACGGCCGTGTAGTGGCCCAGCTGAGCGGCGAGCTGCCGGCGCTGGGTACCGCGCCGGTGGTGGGCGCCGATGCGCCGGGCGCGGCGCAGCCGCTGGCCAACTTCGAAGGTGCGCTGGATGAGTTGCGCGTCTCGCGGGTTGCACGTCCAGCCGCGCTGCTGCTGGCCGATGCCACCGCTCAGGGCGCCGACTCGCGCCTGATCAGCTACGGCGCCGACGAGCAGTCGGCCGGCCAGAGCCACTTCGGCTTCATCCTCAAGGCGATGCCGTTCGATGCCTGGGTGGTGGTCGCCATCCTCGGCCTGATGATGCTGATGTCATGGGCGATCATGATTGCCAAGAGCCGCCACTTCGGCCGCACCAGCAAGGCCAACGCGGTATTCACCGAGAGCTTCGGCAAGTTGTCCGGTGTGCCGCTGCGCACTCTGTCCGAGATGGACCGCCAGGGCAAGGCGCCGACCGCGATGCATGACGGCTCGCTGTGGCGCATCTACCAGGTGGCCATCGATGAAATGCAGCAGCGCCACCAGCGCGATGGCAACAGTGGCTACCTGAGCGGTGCCACCATCGCCGCGATCCGTGCCTCGATGGATGCGGTGATGGTGCGCGAGCAGGAAGCAATGGCACGGCGCATGAACTGGCTGTCGACCACCATCGAAGGTGCGCCCTACGTGGGCCTGTTCGGCACCGTGATCGGCATCATGCTGGTGTTCGTGGTGGCGGCGATGGCCGGCGCGGTGGACATCAACTCGGTGGCGCCCGGCATGGCCGCGGCGCTGCTGTGTACCGCTGCCGGCCTCGGCGTCGCGATTCCGGCGCTGTTCGGCTATAACTACCTGGGCGCGCGTGCCGAGGCGATCGGCGCGGACATGGCGGTGTTCATCGACGAGTTCGCCGCGCGCCTGGCCGAAGAGCAGGACGGGCGCGGCCCGGCCGCGGTCCAGGGCTGAGGGGCGCGCCATGGGCCAGAAGGCGAAGTTCGGCATCAAGAAGCGCGAGAAGGGCATCAACGTGACGCCCTTCGTCGACGTGCTGCTGGTGGTGCTGGTGATCTTCATCCTGACCAGCAATGCCTCCATCCCCGGTATCGAGGTCAATCTGCCGAAGGCCAGCAACAGCGTGGCCCTGGAAAAGCCGAAGACCAAGGCGATCACCATCGACCCCAGCGGCCAGGTGTTCCTGGATGCCTACCCGGTGACGATGGCCGAGCTGGAAGACCGCCTGCGTACCGAGCGCGCGACCACACCGGATTTTCCGGTGATCGTACGCGGTGATGCGCAGGTGCAGTACGCCCGCGTGGTCGAGGTACTGGACCTGCTGCGGCGGCTGGAGCTGGCCCAGGTCGGCCTGGTCACCGGCAAGGCGCAGGGCTGAGGCATGACGGCCCATCAACCCCCTCGGCCGGAGCCCGGCATGCGCGGTCGCCAGTTGCTGGTGACCGTGGCCCTGGTGCTGGCCGCGTTGCTGGTGCTCGGTATCGCGGTGTGGTGGCTGTTGTTCAAGGACACCGCCAGCACCCGCCGGCCGGTGGTGCAACCGCCGATGCTGGCGCTGCCCCCCCCTCCGCCGCCGCCCCCGCCGCCCCCGGAAAAACCACCGGAGCCGGAGACGCCGCCGGAAGAGACGATGCCCGAGCCGGAGCCGCTGGATCAGCCGACGCCGGCCGAAGAGCCGACGCCGACGCCGGATAACAGCGATCCGGTGACGATGAATGCCGACGCGCAGGCCGGTGGTGACAACTTCGGTATCCAGTCCGGCAGTGGTGGCGGTTCGTCCGGCGTTGGCCGTGGTGGCGCCGGCAACGCTACCTACGGCCGCTACCTGGGCTACCTGATGCAGCAGGCGATCTCGCGCGACGACAAGGTCAAGCGCCTGGCGTTCCAGCTGCAGGTGAATGTGTGGCTGGCCAACGACGGCCGCCTGGAGAAGGTCGAGCTGGTACGCGGCAGTGGCAACGAGGAGGCCGACGCGGCCGTGCTCGATGCCCTGCGTCGCATCGGCAAGGTTGACCAGGCACCGCCGCCGTCACTCGATTTCCCCGCCCGCGTCCTGATCCAGGGCCGCCGGCCCGGGGCCTGATTCCCGACTTCCATGATTCCCCTTCTTTCGATGAGAACCGTGATGAACGACCACGTCCGCGCACGAACCGACTCCCGCCGCCCGCGGCCGGCCCGACGGGCGCTGCTGTGCTGCGCCGTGCTGCTCAGCCTGGCTGCACCGGCCGGTGCGATGGCCGCCGAAACCACCATGGTCAAGCTGATCAAGGGCCTGATCGCCAGTGGTGCACTGAAGCCCGAAGACGGCCAGGCGTTGTTGGTGCAGGCCGAAGCCGAAGCGGTGGCCGCACAACGCACCGCAGCCAGCGGCAGCACGGCCGCCAGCGGTGGCGTGGCCCTGGAAGCCGGCGACGTGCGCGTGCCCTACGTGCCGCAGAGCGTACGCGACGGCATTCGTGACGAGGTGCGCCAGGACGTGATGGCGCAGGCCAAGGCGGAAGGCTGGGCGGCACCCAACGAAGTGGCCGAATGGACCAAGCGCATCAAGGTCACCGGTGACATGCGTGTACGCAGCGAGTCGCGCTTCTACTCCGAGCGCAACAGCGACATCGTGAGCAACTGGGCGTCGATCAATTCCGGCAACGGCTTCGATACCAACACCAATACCAACCTGCAGCTGCCGCCGCTGCTGAACACCCGCCAGGACCGCCGCAACCTGTGGCGCATCCGTGCCCGCCTGGGCATCGAGGCCACCATTGGCCAGCACACCACGGCCGGCGTGCGCCTGGCCAGCGGCAGCAGCAATGGCCCGGTGTCGACCACCGAGCAGCTGGGTGGCGGCCTGAGCAAGAAGGACGTGTGGCTGGACCAGGCCTGGCTAGCCTACAGCCCGGCGGACTGGGTGACGGTGCGTGGCGGCCGCTTCGGCAATCCGTTCTGGACCAGCGACACGCTGTTCTCCAACGATCTCAATTTCGATGGTCTGGCCGCGAACCTGAAGTATGACTTCGATGGTGGCGACCTCGACCTGTTCGGCAACCTCGCGGTGGTACCGCTGGAGTACACCTCCGACAGCTCGCCGAGCCAGAGCAAGGTCAAGACTCCGAACGAGAACAAGTGGCTGTCCGGTGCCCAGGTGGGCGTGAACTGGCGCTTCAACGATGACAACGCACTGCGTGCTGCGCTGGGCTACTACGACTTCAAGAACATCAGCGGTCGCCTGTCCTCAACGTGCTCGCTGTATTCGGGTGCGGTGGGCTGCGACACTGACTGGTCGCGCCCGGCGTTCATGCAGAAGGGCAACACCCTGATGCTGATCCGCAACATCGCGCGCAATCCGGTGGATCCGGCCGGTACGCCGACCCCGCAGTATGTCGGCCTGGCCTCGGCCTTCCGCCTGGCCACGCTGAACCTGCGCTGGGATACACAGCTGGCGCAGGGCATCGGTCTGCGCCTGGATGGCGATTACATCCGCAACCTGGCCTACGACAAGCAGGCCATGTTCAGTCGTGCCCAGAACGGCATCGTCAACAACTACGGCGCCGGCGATACTGTCGGCATCGATACCTTCCGCAGCGGCGACACCGCCTGGATGCTGCAGGCCACCTTCGGTGCTACCGAGCTGAAGGAGAAGGGCCAGTGGCAGGCACTGCTGGGCTACAAGCACATTGAGGCCGACGCGTTGCCCGACGCCTACAACGATCCGAACTTCCACCTGGGCGGCACCAACGCCCGCGGTTACTACGTGGGCGGTGCCTACGCGCTGGACGCGCGCAGCTGGATCAGCGGCAAGTGGATGGCGGCCAAGGAAGTGTCCGGTGCGCCGCTGTCGATCGACGTGTTCCAGCTGGAGTTCAACACCGGCTTCTGAGTGGCGGGCGTGATGCGGATCACGTAGTGCGTGGCGGGGGCGCAGCGATGCGCCCGTCTAAGGAAAGGAGACCACGCGTTGTTCAAAAGGAGGAGTGGATGAGCCGTCGCAAACTGTTCGAGAGTCCCGAACCGTCCAGCCAGATGCTGGGTGTTGGACCGGCCTATGTTTCAGTGGAGGGACTGCGCCAGCACCTGGCCGAGTTCCTGCTGTATGCGGGCCGGCCGGTGGTGATCATGCGCGGGCGCAGCGAAGTGGGCTACTTCCTGCCGGCGCGCTGCTGGCGCCAGCGTGACGATGATCCGCTGGCGGCGGCTGCCGCCGACCAGCTGCTGGATGCGGCCGGTTTCCAGGCCGAGGACATCCAGCAGGTCGAACAGGAATTCAACGCGATGCGCCAGCGCACCGTGCTGCATTCACGGCGCTGAGCCTTCCGTAGAGCCGGGCCCATGCTCGGCTTTTCGGGCGGTTGCACGCGACGTTGGCAACAGCCCCTGTCGTTGTCTTCGCCTCTACAGTAGATCCACGCCATGCGTGGATGGCACACGCCCGGCCGCAGCTACAACGCCAGCACCTGTCCCGGTTCCAGCGCCTGCAGAAATGCGTCGTCATGCGACACCACCACCAACGTGCCCGGGAACACCCGCAGCACCTGCAGCAAGTGCATCCGCAGCGTCATGTCCAGGTTGTTGGTGGGTTCGTCCAGAACCAGCAGCGTCGGGGGTTTGGCCGCCATCAATGCCAATGAAAGCCGCGCCCGTTCGCCACCGGACAATGCGGACACGTGCGTCTGCGCCGTGGCGTCGCCGCGGAACAGGAAGTCGGCCAGGTGCAGCCGGCACTGGGTCTGGCTCCACTCCGGCATTTGGGCAGACAGCGCCTGGAGAGGCGTGACCTGCATCGGCAGGTCCCGGTAGTGCTGGTCAAGCAGGGCGATCTGAGCAGCTGGCGGCAGCAACCAGTCACCATCACGGTGGATGCTTGGGTCGCCGCACAGCGCGCGGGCCAGCGTGGACTTGCCGCTGCCGTTGTCACCGGTGATCGCCAGGCGATCGCCGACATCCAGGCGCAGATGCAGTCCACCCAGCACCGTTTCCGTGGCATGCGCCACGCTGGCGTCGGTCAGCTGCACCACCACTCCCTCACGTCGCCAGCCGGCCGGCAACGCGAAGGCAGGCTCGATGATGGTCTCGCGCTGCAGGTCATTGCGACGAGCCTCGATGTCTTCCTGCTGCTCACGGATCTGCAGTTGCTTGCCGCCGGCGGTGGTATTGCCACGGCCGAGCTTGGTGGCTGAACGGACGCCGCCCCACTTGCGCTGTTCGACCTTGCGCACGCCGCGTTCCCGCGAGCTCGCGGCGCGCTGCTGTTCGCGCATCAACGCCTCATGGGCCTGGCCGCGCTCCTGATCCAGCTGGCGCAGCTGCCGGTCGCTGGCCTCGCGTCGCTGCTGCAGGTCCGCCTGATAGTCGCGGTAGCGACCGCCGAAGTGGCTCACGCGCCCGCCACGTATGTGCCAGAGCTCATTACAGAGCGCATCGATCAGGGCTTCATCGTGGGTGGCCACCAACAGTGCGTCGTGGAACTGGCGCAGGCGCGCGATCAGCGAGCGGCGTGCACTGCGGTCCAGGTGATTGCTGGGTTCATCCAGTAGCAGTACATCGGGGTCGGCATCAAGCGCGCGGGCGAGCGAATGGCGCATCTGCTCGCCGCCGCTGCGAGAGGAGTCATCCAGTACGTGCTGCGGCACGTAGGCGATGCGTGCGCCATCGCGGCGGATGATGGTCCCGCCACTGGGCACCAGAGTACCGGCCAATATCTGCAGCAGGCAGCTCTTGCCGCTGCCGTTGTCGCCGATCAGGGCGATGCGGGCACCTGAGGGCAGGTGCAGGTTGACGTCGGCCAGCAGGGCGCGGCCGTTGAAATCCAGATCCAAAGCATGGGCACGTAACATCGCGTGCGGTCCTCCTGTTGCTGCGCGCTCACTGCATCCGAACGCGGACGCGCAGCTTGGAACAGGGGCGAGGCCGGAACAAGCGAGGAACCGGCCAAGATCCGCCGCAGGTGGGCCAGACCTCCTTCAGCCGCGCTCACTGGTGATGCGCGCACCTTCGCGCATCACCAGCGTCACCGGGGTCTTTTCCACCACCTCCAGCAACCGCTGCCACTGCGCATCGCTCAGCTCGGCGCTGGCATGCAGCACGCGGTGCACGTGGAAGCGTCCATCCGCATCGCGTTCCGAACGCAGCTCGGCATGGAACTCGCCCAGCTCCCAGTCCTTGCGTTGCGCGTACATGCGCAGGGTGATGGCGGTGCAGGCGGCCAGCGAGGCCAGGTACAGATCGAAGGGCGCGAAGCCCTTGCCCTGACCGCCCAGCGAGGCGGGCTCGTCCGCGTCTACATCAAAGCTTCCATTGCTGATGTGGTGCAGGTAGTTGTCGCCGGTCGAAACAATGCGCGCGTAGGCCATCACATTCTCCATCTGTCTCTAGCGTCGAGCCACGCTCGACCAAACCCACTGTAGCGTCGAGCCATGCTCGACTGCTCCCAAAGGCGGCGCCAGCCAATGCCAGCGCCGCCACCCAATCACTCGGTACGATCGTACGAGAACTGGATGCCTGCCGTACCACCGGTTTCGATGAAGAGGTTCATGAACGCCGGCACCGTTTCTGAGCGGGCCCAGTCGCGCTGCAGTTCGCAGAACAGCTGCGGCACGCTGATCAGCTGGCCACCTGCCTGTTCGATGCGGCGCAACGCGGCATCGTGCGCGGCCAGCGAAGTGCCACCGACGGCGTCGACCACCACGTACACCTCATAGCCTTCCTTCAAGGCGTCCAGCGCCGGGAAAGTCAGGCAGGCTTCGGTCCACAGCGCGGTCATGATCAGCTTGCGACGGCCGGTGGCTTCCACCGCCTGGCGGAACTCGACGTCTTCCCAGGAATTGATGGTGGTGCGGTCGTAGGTGGGGTAGTCGCCCAGCACCTTGCGCAGCTGCGGAATCGGCGGCTTGTTCAGGCCGGTCTTGACGTTGACCGTCGAATGCACGATCGGCAGACCGTAAGCCACAGCGGCCTTGGCGGTGCCGACGATGTTGTTGACCAGCAGCTGGCGGTCCATCGAGGCGATGGAGTTCACCTGCACCGGCTGGTAGTCGATGATGATGAAGGCGGAATTCTGCGGGGTCAGCAGGTGGTCGCTGGCCGGGTCGCGGATCGGTTCACTGGACATGGTGGGTCTCCGGTTGGGAGGGGGCCGGCGGCAGGCCGGCACCCCGGGGGCAGCTCAGCTGCGCTGCGAATCCAGCTGCTCGTGGTTCTTCTGCACGTCCTGCGCCTTCAGGTAGCTCTCGATCAACAGCTGGTAGTTCGGGAAGATCTTCGTGTAGACCTCGGCCCATTGCTGGGCATCGTCACGGTTCCAGCTGCGCTGGATCTCCGAGGCCACCGCGGCGGTGTCCATTGGCACCACGCCGGCCTGCACCACGCGGGCCAGGGTGATCTCTTCAGCCATCTTCGAATAGGTGCCCGAGGCATCGATCACCGCGAACACCTGGTAGCCATCGGCCACGGCGGCGATCGACGGGAAGGCCATGCACACGCTGGTGATGGTGCCGGCGATGATCAGCTGCTTGCGGCCGGTGGCCTTCACTGCAGCAACGAATTCCGGGTTGTCCCAAGCGTTGATCTCACCCTTGCGCGCCACGTACTGAGCATGCGGGGCCGCGTCGTGGATCTCCGGGATCAGCGGGCCGTTCGGGCCCTGCGGGACCGAGGCGGTGGTGATCACCGGCATCTTTGCCAGCGTGGCCATCTTCGCCAGCGCAGTGGCGTGGGCGCGCACGCTGGTGAATGGCATGTCACCGATGGTCTGGAACAGGCCGCTCTGGTGGTCGATCAGCAGCATCGCGGCGTTGTCCGGATCGATCACCGGGCGGGCACCGTTGAAGTTGGCGGGGGTACTCATGGTCAGTCTCCTGGGGAAGGTGGGCGATGGCCCATTGGCGCGGCGGGTCATCGCCCGCCGCGCGGAAGCGCTCAGTGCGCGATCTGGCCGAAGCGGCCGCTGTTGAAATCGTTGACCGCCTGGCTGATCTCGGCCTGGCTGTTCATCACGAACGGGCCGTAGCCCACCACCGGCTCGTCGATCGGCTCGCCGCTGAGCAGCAGCACAGTGGCGTCGCTGTCGGCGTCGACGAACACGTCCTCGCCGCTGCGATCGAAGGTGACCAGCTGCGCCTCGCCGACCGGCTGGCCGCCGTTGATCCGGACCGAGCCCTTCAGCACCACCACCGCCAGCGTGCGGCCATCGGCCACCGGCAGTTCGGCGTGGTGGCCCTGCTGCAGGCGGATGTCCCAGACATCCATCGGCGTGTGGGTACGTGCCGGACCGGCGTGGCGGTCGAAGCGGCCCGCGATGACACGCACGCGGCCGGCGCCCTCAGGCAGATCCACCGAGGGGATCTCTGCGTCAAGCAGGGTCTGGTAGCCCGGTGCGCCCATCTTGTCCCGCGCCGGCAGGTTGACCCAAAGCTGGACCATGTCCAGCGTGCCGCCGCGCTTGCTGAATTCCGGTGTGTGGAATTCCTCGTGGAGAATGCCGGAGGCCGCCGTCATCCACTGCACGTCACCCGGGCCAATGGTGCCGCCGGCCCCGGTCGAATCGCGGTGGGCGACCTCGCCCTCATAGACGATCGTGACCGTCTCGAAACCGCGATGCGGATGCTGGCCGACACCACGCGGCGTTTCGCTGGGCGCGAAGCGGTAGGGGCCGGCATAGTCCAGCAGCAGGAACGGGCTCAGGTGCTGGCCGTGGGTGTTGTAGGAAAACATCGAGCGGGCGGGGAATCCGTCGCCCACCCAGTGCGGGCGGGGGGCGCTGTAGGTACCGGTGACACGCTTCATGGCGATCTCCTGGCCGGGGCTGCCGGCCGCTGTTCTTCGTTGCAGGAGACGATATCGCCGCGACAATTGGGCCGGTAGACGCCAATATTTGCCGTCATAGTCCTATCTGGTGAACAATGGCGGCAGGCCGTGGGCCGCAGGAGATCGCCCCGTGTTCATCGCAGATATCCGCCGTTGTGACCTCAACGACCTGTTCTATTTCGCCATGGTGGTCGAGCACGGCGGCTTCTCGCAGGCCGGTCGGGCGCTGGCCATGCCGAAGTCGAAACTGAGCCGGCGCATCGCGCTGCTGGAAGAACGGTTGGGCGTGCGCCTGATCCAGCGCTCGACCCGGCGTTTCTCGGTCACCGAGGTCGGCCAGGACTACTACCGCCATTGCAAGGCAATGCTGGTCGAGGCGGAGGCGGCCGAAGAAGCGATTGCGATGTCACGCGCCGAGCCGCGCGGCACCATCCGCCTGGCGTGCCCGATCGCGATCCTGCACGCGCGCATCGGCCCGATGCTGGCCGACTTCCTGGCCCTGCATCCGCAGGTGACGATGCAGCTGGACGCCACCAACCGCCGCGTGGACGTGGTGGGCGAGGGTGTGGACGTGGCGATCCGGGTAAGGCCGCCGCCATTGGAAGACAGCGACCTGGTGGTGCGCGTGCTGGCACGCCGGGTCTGGTGCACCAGTGCCAGCCCGGCGCTGCTGCAACGGTTGGGTACGCCGCAGGTGCCGGCCGACCTGGCGATGATGCCGACCGTCGATCTGGCCTCGCCCAGTCAGCAGCATGTGTGGGAGTACATCGGGCCGGACGACGTGCAGGCCAGCGTGCATCACCGCCCGCGCCTGGTCAGCGATGACATGATCGCGCTGCGCGCAGCCGCGGTGGCCGGGGTCGGGCTGTTGATGCTGCCGCGGATGATGATCACCGATGAGCTGGACAGCGGCGCGCTGGTGCCGGTGCTGCCGGAGTGGGTGCCGAAGCACGGCATCGTGCATGCGGTGTTCCCTTCGCGGCGTGGGCTGCTGCCGGCAGTGCGTGCGTTGATCGATTACCTCGCCGAGCGTTTCGAGGCGTTGGACGAACCGTAGGCTCCGCATCCACGCATGGCGTGGATCTACTGGATCCGGCGCCGCCTGGGAGATCCACGCCATGTGTGGATGATCCTGGTGCCGCGCGACAGGCTTTCGCTTGCCGCCTGCGGCCGCGCAGCCCACAATCCATGTCCGGACCGTCGCCATCACGCCCATCATTCCCCGGTCCGGCCTTGGCACCTATGTCTCCCAATGCCCTGGCGCTGGTCGAGCTGCTGATCCGCGAGCGCCGTGCGTTGTCTCGCTTCATCGCGCGCTATCTCGACCCGGCCAGTACCGAGGACACCCTGCAGAACCTGTACCTGAAGGCCAGCAGCGTGCCCGGTGATCCACCGATCCTGGAGCCGCGCGGCTATCTGTACCGGATGGCCTATCACCATGCGCTCAACCGCAGCCAGGCCGACGCCCGCGAGCGGCGCGCGATGGCCGAGTACGCCGCCGACATGGCCGAGGCGGGCCACGACGGCGAGGCCCAGGCACTGGACCAGGCACAGCTGCGCGAGATCACCCAGACCATCCTCGCGCTGCCAGCGCAGGTGCGTGAGTGCTTTGTGCTCAACCGCTACCTGGGCCTGAGCGAGCGTGAAATCGCCACTCGGCTCGGCATTTCCAAGAGCCTGGTCGGCAAGCATGTGCTGCGCGCGGCACTGTTGATCCAGCAGCACCAGCAGGGAATGCATCGATGAGCGGCGATTGCAGTGGGCAGATCGCGCCCGCCGTTGTCACAACAGGAAAGCGCACCCGTTCGTGGTGCGGCAGGCCACAACCATGACCACGTCCGAACCCTCGCCGCGTCAGGCCAGGCAGGCGTTGCGCTGGGTGATCCGGTGCAGTGCAGGCCCGCTGCCGGAACGCCAGCAACGAACCCTGCAGCGCTGGCTGCAGGCCGATCCACGCCATGCGCTGGCCTGGCGCCAGCAGACGGCGTTCTGGCGGGGGCTGGATGCCGCCGGGCCCGAGGTGCTGGCGGCGCTGCCCGAGCTCACCACCGATCGCGAGGGCCTGCGCCCGATCGCGCCGCGCCGCCTGCCATGGCTGCTGGCCAGTGCCGCCGCTGTGGTTCTGATGGTCGCGGCCGCACCGCAGGCGCTGTTGCTGGCACGCAGTGACCTGCGCAGCAGCGATACACCACGCGTGGTGCAGCTGGAAGACGGCAGCACCGCCGTGCTCGATGCGGGCACCGCATTGGCGGTTGCGTTCGATGGCCAGCAGCGGCACCTGCGCCTGCTGCGCGGCCAGGCCTGGTTCCAGGTGGCCCATGAGGCGCGACCGTTCCAGGTCGAGGCGGCGGGCGGCCTGGTCCGTGACATCGGTACCGCCTTCAGTGTGTCGATGCTGGATACCACGGTCACCACCGAGGTCAGCGAGGGTGTGGTCGACGTGCGTCCGGGCGATGGCAGCGTACAGCGCCTGCATGCGGGGCAGTCACGCGTGTTCCGTGACGGTCGCTGGCTGCAGCCTGTGCGGCTGGAAGATCCCGAGGCCGTGGCGCCATGGCGGCGGGGCGAGGTAGTGATCGATGATCAGTCGGCCACGCAGGCCATCGCCGATCTGGCGCGCTACCATCGCGCCCCGGTCTGGGTACTGGGTGGGCAGGGTGCAGGCGTACGGGTCAGTGGCTTGTTCCACCTGCGGCAGCCGGAGACGGCCATCGATGCGGTGGCCGCGCAGGCAGGACTGCGAGTGCAGCGCTTGCCCGGCGGCGCGCTGGTGGTGTGGTGAGGCCCGCGCAGCACCTGGATGAACGGGCCGCATGAAAAAAACATGAAAAAAGCCGTGGGCACCTGCAGTGTCCCGCTGTCTATAGAGGTATAGCCAGAGCGAAACACCGTTTTTCCTCAAGCCAGACACACCACCGGCACCGGATGTGCCCGTGGTCCAGCCACGCTTGAGGAGTTCCTGTCCATGCCGTCCACGGCATCCGCCTGTCATCGTCGCGCCACCGTTCTGGCCCTGGCCGTTTCCACCGCATTGCTGCCGCTGGCCTGGGTGCCGACCGTGCAGGCACAACCGGCGATCGTCGCGCCGCTGCGCCAGTACGCCATTCCGGAGCAGCCACTGGCTGATGCCGTACGTGCCTTTGGCCGCCAGGCCGATGTGCAGGTGGTGTTCCGCAGTGACCTGGTGGAGGGCCGCCGCTCCAGTGCGGTGAGTGGCGAGTACAGCCAGATGCAGGCCCTGCAGCAGCTGTTGCGCGGCAGCGGCGTGCGTGCACAGCGCGGCATGGACGGTACCTGGAGCCTGCGGGCCGCAGCGGAGGCGGGTGAGGGCGAAGGGGTGCGGGTGACCGAAACACTGGACGTGGCCGGTCGCCTTCAGTCGGAAGGGGGTGAGGCCCGCGATCGGCGTGGCTACGACGATGTGTTCGCGCTGGACATGACCACGGCGTATTCGGGGCGCGACCGGGTGGAACGTTACCGTGGCTCCAATCCGGCCGACGTGGTCAAGGATCTGGTCGGTGTGTTCAGTGGCGATGCGCGCAACAGCGGCGCGCTGGACGTCAATATCCGTGGCATCCAGGGGCCCGGGCGGGTGCCGGTCAGCATCGATGGCGGCGAACAGGCGCTCACGGTCTGGCGTGGCTACAACGGCGTCAGCAACCGCAACTACATCGATCCCAACCTGATTGGTGGCATCCAGGTCATCAAGGGGCCAGGGCTGGTGCGCGATGTGCACAGCGGGATCGGTGGTGCGCTGGTGATCAAGACCATCGACGTTGACGACATTGTTGCTGCCGGCGAACGCTTCGGCGGGGAGCTGAAGATCGAAGGCAGCAGCAATGCGGTGGCACCGCGCCTGCCGCGCCTGCACACCGGCGAGGATTACCGCACCGTGCCGGGGTTCCCGCAGGGCTCGCCGAACTCACCCTATAACGACCGCACCCTGGTGGTGCCGGTGAAGTCGCGCAGCGGCAACAACCCCTTCGATGGCGAAGACCAGGCCTGGCGGTTGGCACTGGGCGTACGCGGCGACAACGTCGACCTGATGGCCGCCTACGCCTGGCGCAAGCGCGGCAACTACTTCTCCGGCAGCAAGGGAAGCGCGTACTACGACCAGGACCGGCGCGAGCAGTACGAGTACCAGGGCATCGACTACATCACCACGCTGGCGCGCTACTTCAAGCCCGGCGATGAAGTGCCCAATACCTCCAGCGAACAGGAGTCCTGGCTGGTCAAAGGCAGCTGGCAGATCAACGATGACCAGCAGTTGAAGGCGACCTGGCGGCGCACGCTGTCGCACTACGGCGAGATCATGCCGTCGCGCATCCTGTCGGCCCCGGACTACGGCCGCATCCAGTGGCCGCTCAGCCGGGTCGATTCGGATGTGTGGAACCTGGAATACCGTTTCCAGCCCGCCGGCAGTCGTTGGCTGGACCTCTACGCCAACCTGTGGCGCACGGAGACGGACAGCGATACCTACAGCGCTGGCGGCTTCCCGAACTTCGCAGTGGGTAATCCGGCGTGGAATCCGGACGCCAGCCCGATCCTGCGCAACACCGCGCTGGCCAACGCGCGCAACGACCGCACCGGCCTGATCCTGAGCAATCGTTTCGCCCTGCATTCGACCCTGGACCTGACCGTGGGCGGCAACTGGCAGTACGAGAAGCTCGGCTCGAGCGATCCGTACTTCGGTACCACCGATGGCTGGCGCATGTTTCCGCGTGCCGGGCGCCGACAGGAGGGCGAGGGCTACCTGACCCTGGAGTGGCGGCCGGTCGACTTCCTTACCCTCAATGCAGGCGTGCGCTACAGCCGCTACTGGGCCTTCGACGATTTCCTCGAGGCGCACCCCGAGCTGCTGACCAAGGGCGTAGGTGGCAAGGAAGCGCAGTACACCGTGAACGAGTTGCCGCCCCGTCCCGCCAATCTGCAGGCCCGCATCGACGCGTTGGAAGCACGCCGCGCCGTATGGGAAAAGCGCGGCATGGGCTGGTTCATCGATGACAGCATCCGTGCCTTGCTGGCGCCGTACGAGACGCCGCGTCCGGTCAGGTACACGCGGCCCTGGCTGCCCGATGCCGATGGCAACTACACCCGCGCCGGCAATCCGTGCCTCAATGGCGAAGTGGCGGCCATTCCCGGCGTGCAGCCGGTGTTCGCCGGCAGCGACCAGGTCTGCAACATCGGTAACAGCGTACAGTCGCAGCCGGTCGATGCACGCAACAGCCGCCGCCGCGACCATGCCTGGCTGCCGACCTTCTCGGCCACTGCACACCTGTCCCCGGCCGCCCGTGCCTACGTGCGTTACAGCGAAGCGGTGCGCTTCCCGAGCATGTTCGAAAGCACGATCGCCTTCTCCGGCAGCCTCAATCCGCTGCATGCGCTCAAGCCCGAGCACGCCTACAACTACGAAGTGGGCTACGTGCACAACCTGTCGGCCCTGTTCGGCAACACCGCCGATGCCGACGTCAAGCTGGCGTACTACGTGCACAAGACCCGTGACGTGATCGAGCGCGATGGCAACTTCCTGTTCGACAACATCGACAAGCAGACCATCCGTGGCATCGAACTGCAGGCCCGCTTCGACAACCGGCGCTTCTTCACCGATCTGGGCATCACCCGCACGCTGGAAAACGAGGTGTGTGACGAGAGCACGGCGGTGCTCCTGGATGCGAACCGCGGCCTGGTCCCGAACTGCGTGCAGGATGGTTTCGTCGGTGGCTACCTGCTGACCCAGGCCATTCCCAAGCTGTCGATCAACTGGTCGCTGGGCACGCGCCTGTTCGATGAACGCCTGGAGCTTGGCAGCCGCATCGTGCACTACCAGCGCCACGAGAACCCTGATCTGCAGGCCTACCGTGACCGTTTGCTGAGCGGTGGCAGCGGCCTGCTCTGGCAGAACGTGCCGTTCACCTGGGGAAACATCACCACCGTCGATGCCTATGCGCGCTGGCGCTTCAACGAGCATGCCAGCGTCGAACTGGTCGGCAGCAACCTCGGCAACCGCTACTACGTCGATCCAGCCACGCGGTCCACGCTGCCGGCTCCGGGTCGCACCCTGAAGCTCGGCGTCACCGCACGCTTCTGATCTCCCACCTTCAAGCGTTGTACCCGTAGTTCCCTCAACCAAGGAGCAATACCATGAAAATGATCTCCCGTTCGGTTCTCGCCGTTGCTGCCTCGCTGGCTCTGGTCGGTGCCGCGCATGCTGCCGATATCGTCGGTGCCGCCAGTGCCAAGACCGATGCCGAGCTGTATGTGGCGGTTGGCGAATCGCAGGTCAATGGCGGCCCGCACCGCGCTGGCAAGGCCGGTATCGGTGTCGGTACCGTGTCCCAGGCCAAGCCGGTGGACTTCCAGGGCCTGAGCGCCTACTCGGCACCCACCACCGTCAATGGCGTGACGGTACGTACCCTGGCCATGCCGATCACCGGCGCACCGGGCAGCCACGCCGGCATGGGCCACTTCAACTTCGTCAAGGTCGGCAGTGGCGATGTCTGGTTCGGTGAGTGGTCCAAGGATGGCGCCGCCGGTGGCTTCAACAACCGCCAGGTCTACTTCGTCGGTGACCGCGCCGGCACCACGTTGCCTGCTGGCGTGGCGTCCTACACCGTTGCTGGCCTGAACAAGTTCAACGGCAGCAACCTGCTGAGCGGCACCTTCGACGCCGACTTCGGCGCCGGCACCCTGGATGGTGCGCTGTCGGGCAACGGCCTGAACCTGGCCATCGTTGCCAACATCAACAGTGCCGACGCATCGTTCGCCGGTTCGGCCACCGCCAACGGCAGCGTTGCCGGCACCACCCAGGGGCAGTTCTTCGGCGCCAACGCGGCCGCCCTGGCCGGTATCGCCACCTTCAGCGGCAACAGCCAGTACGACACCGCCTTCGGCGGCAGCAAGAACTGATTGCCACGCCCCTGACGGGGCAGGGCAGGGACAAGCCGCGATCCGCCAGTCCCTGCTTCGGCCCGCTGCATGCACCACCACGGATCGACCATGCGCCATCCCATCTTCCTTGTCGTACTGCTGCTGGCGGCCGCCGACGTGCGCGCCCAGCAGGACGATCTTCGCCGCGTGCTCGAACAGGGCACCGACCTGCGCCACCAGCAGCAGGACCAGCAGCGCCTGCAGCAGGCCGAGTCGGAGCGACCGACCATCACCATCGACGGCCAGACCCTGCGCGTGGAGCGCACGGTCGATGATCTGGGCCAGGCGCTGTACCTGTCGCTGCAGCATCAGCAATGGGGCGCCGCGCAACGCTTCCTGGATGAATACATCGAACTGCCTGGCCACGACCCGTTGCTGCGCCACTATGCGCAGGGCGGCCTGGCGCGGGTGGCCGGCAATCACCATCGCGCGGCCAACGAGTACGAGGCGCTGCTGGAGGCACAGCCGGATTTCCTGCCGGCCCGCCTTGAACTTGCGCGCGTCTACGCCGAAGACCAGCGCGATCGCGATGCGGTGGCGTTGTTCACGGCGATCGCGGATGCCATCAGTGCCGATGACCCCGCCACCGCAGGTGTACGCGGACGGGTGGACGCCTATCTGGCTGCGCTGCAGGCGCGCCAGCGCTGGAAAGGCGCGCTGTCCGCCGGCCCGGCATGGAGCGACAACATCAACCGCAGTTCGGCCAGCCGCACCTGCCTGTTCGGGGTAGGCGACACCTGCATCATTCAGCGCAATCTTCCCGATGCCCAGCGCGCCATGGGCCTGGACTACGACGGTAACCTCGAACGTCGCTGGGCCTTGAAGGGCCACCATGGCGTGTACGTGCGTGGCCTCGCATTCGGCCAGGCATGGCGTGGGCACAGCGCCTACAACGAGCTCAATGCCAACGTGCAGGCGGGTTACAGCTGGCGTAGCGCACGGCATACCCTGCAGATCGCCCCCAGCTATGACTATCAGGGCCTCGGCAACCGGGCCCTGCAAGGCGGTAGCGGGCTGCATGGCGAATGGCAATATGCGCTGGACGCGCGCAGCCTGCTCAAGCTGGAGGCCGACTGGAAGCGCCAGCGCTATCGCCAGCGTGGCCTGGCCAGCAATTACGACGGTGAGCTGGCCGCGGTGTATGCCACCTGGTTCCGTGCGCTCAACCCGCGCTGGACCCTCTTTGCCGGGCTGGACCTGAGTGACAGCAGCGCCGCCAACCCAGCCAACGGCTATCGCCAGCGCGGCGTGCGGCTGGGTGCAGCGCGGCAATGGAGTGGCACCACCGCCACCGTATTCGTCTCGTTGCGCGAGCGCGACTACGACGCGTGGAGTCCGCTGCTGGAGGCGCGGCGTGAGGACAGCGAACAGAACCTGATCGCCATCGTGCGCAGCGAGCGCCTTGCCGTGGCCGGGCTGGTACCCAGCCTGAGCCTGCGCTACGCGCGCATCGACAGCAACGTTGGCTGGCTGTACAGCCACGACCGCAGCCTGCTCAGCCTGAAGTGGGAGCGGGCCTTCTGAACACGCCGCTGCAATGCCGCGGTGAACGGGCCGTGGCCACGATCTTCATCCATCATCACGCGCTCTTGTAGCCCGGTTCGCGCATCCTGCGGGCGTTGCGGCAGAGCTGGGCCGCGTGTATCGAGGAGCGCCGGTCGTGCTGGAAGCGGGCAACAAACCAGAGGGCCTGAAAGGGCTGCGTGTACTGGTGGCGGAGGATGAATTCGCCATCGCGATGTTCCTGGTCGACTATCTGGAGCTGAAAGGCGCACAGGTGGTGGGGCCGGCCGGTGACCTGCAGGCGCTGGGGCAGCTGGTCGATACCCATCCCATCGATGTGGCATTGCTGGACATCAACCTGGGCGGTGAGCAGGTCTATCCGCTGGCCGATCGGCTGGCCGAGGCCGGTACGCCCTTTCTGCTGACCTCCGGTTACGACGACAACTTGCCCAGCCGCTTCGCCAGCGCGCCGCGCTGTACCAAGCCTTATCACATCGAAACCCTGGTGCAGCAGCTGGCCGGGCTGGTGGCGGCGCCGCAGGTCTCTGCGGGCATCGCCTGATTGCGCGGCATGTCGCGCCGTCCTGAAGGCATCCACGCCGCCAAGCTGCGTGGCTCGATGCCACCTGCGCCGCGCCTGCATGCGCGCCACGATGGCATGGCCGCGCGCATCGCCCGTCACGACTGGTCGTCCACGCCATTGGGTGCCTGTGAGCAGTGGCCGCCCCACCTGCGCGCCACTGTCGACCTGATGCTGGCCCATGGCTTCCCGATGATCGTGCTGTGGGGCGAGCAGCTGGTGCAGCTCTACAACGATGGTTATGCCGAGATCCTGGCCGACAAGCATCCCGGCGGGCTCGGCCAGCCGACCCGCGAGTGCTGGCCCGAGGTGTGGCATATCAACGGGCCGATCTACCAGCGCGTCTGGCAGGGCGAAACCATCACTTACGAGGACAAACTCTATCCCCTGGCGCGCCGCGGGTGGTTGGAGGACGTCTGGTTCACCATTACCTACAGCCCGATCCGTGGCGAGGAGGGGCGCATCAACGGCGTGTTGGTGACCATGTTCGAGACCACAGCGGCACATGTGGCCCAATTGGCACGCGAGCGCGAAGAGCAGAAGCGGCGGGAGGCGGACCGGCGCTTGGCATTGGCCTTCAAGGTGCTGCCGGTAGGTGTCTGCATTGTCGACACCGAGGGGCGCTTGCAGCTGTCCAACGACCAGATGCGTGCCTACCTGCCCAGCGGCAAGGTGCCTTCCACGGATGAGGTGAACCTGCATCGATGGCGTGGGTGGCATGCGGACGGTAACGCCATCGAGGCGCACGACTTCGCCATCGCGCGCGCAATGCGCGGCGAGACCGTGGTGCCGGGGCTGGAGTTCCAGTACCTGCATGATGATGGCCGCGCGCGCTGGACCCGGGTCGCTGCCGCGCCCCTGCGCGATGGCGACGGTGAGGTCAGCGGGGTATTTGCCATCGCGGTGGACATCGACGACCTCAAGCGTGCCACTGAGCGTCAATCGGTATTGCTGGCCGAACTGCAGCACCGGGTGCGCAACATCATGTCGACCATCCATGCCATTGCCTGGCGGACCCGCGAGTCGGTCAGCAGTGTGGATGAATACGCTGAACGGTTGTGCGGGCGACTGATGTCGCTGGCACGCACGCAGAGCCTGCTGACCCGTGGTGCCAATGCCGGCGTCTGCCTGCGTGGCATGCTCGAAGAGGAGATCGCTGCGCAGACGCCGGCAGCGGCCGCCTACCGCCTGCAGGGCGAGGACGTGCTGCTGCCGCCGAAAGCAGCCGAAGTACTGTCCCTGGCGATCCACGAATTAGCGACCAACGCGCTGAGGCATGGCGCGCTCACCCATGAGGATGGCCGGATCGAGGTCACCTGGGATCTGCAGGTTCAGGCCGGCCAGCCATGGTTGGGCCTGCACTGGTGCGAGCGTCATGCCGAGGTGGAGGACTGGGAGCTGCCACGCCAGCGCGGCCTGGGCCGGGCGCTGATCGAGCAGCGCGTGCCGTACGAGCTGGCTGGCAGCGGGGAGCTGCGCTTTGGCCCACAAGGCCTGGATGCCTGGATCCGCTTCCCGTTGCGGGAGCGCGACAGCCTGCTGCAGACCGATGCTCCGGGCGCGGCGGCGGAGGGTTCCGTCAGGTAAAGGTCCATTTATCCCCAATTGGGCCAAATTGGGCATAATGGCCTCAACTATCCCCGTCTGGAGCCGTGCCATGACCCTGCCGCTGGATCTGCCTGGCCTCGAAAAGGCCCCGGCCTCGTCGGTGAAGACCCGTGGCTGGCCGAGCCTGATGCGCACCGTGCGCGAGAAGCAGGCACTGGTCATCACCAACCACAATCATCCGGAAGCGGTGATCGTGGATATCCGCACGTACCAGGAGCTGCTGGCCAAGGCCGCCGGCGGTGACGCCGGTGAGCGCAGTGAAGAACTGCTGCGCCTGCGCGGTGAGTTCGACCAGACCCTGGCCAGCCTGCAGCGCGGTGAGGGGCTGGGCAAGGTGCTGGGCCAGCCGATCCGCCGTGGCCGCAAGGTCACCCTCGGCCGTCCGCTCTGAACGATGGGGCGGATCCTGGTGCTGGCCGGCGTCAATGGCGCCGGCAAAAGCTCGCTGCTGGGTACCTGGCTGGAAGCCGAAGGACTGAGCTGGTTCAACCCCGATTCGTTCACCCGCCGCCTGGTCGAGGCTGGCTGGCCGCTGCCCGAAGCCAATGCCGAGGCCTGGCAGGAAGGCACCCGCCGCCTGCGCCAGGCCATGGCCGATGGCACGGACTTCGCCTTCGAAACAACGCTGGGTGGCAACACCATTCCGCGCCTGCTGCGCGAGGCCTGCGAGCACCATCACGTCGCGATCTGGTTCTGTGGCCTGGCCACGGTCGAGCTGCACATCGCCCGCGTGGCGGCGCGGGTAGAGGCCGGTGGCCACGATATTCCGGTGGAAAAGATCCACGCCCGCTTCGATTCGGCGCGCGAGAACCTGTTGGACCTGCTGCCGCACCTGGCTGAGCTGCATGTCTACGACAACAGCGCGCCGGCCGACGCAGAAGGCTGCGCCGCGCCCCTCCCGGTGCTGGCGATGGAGCGCGGCCAGCTGCAGTACCCGGTCTCGGTGGCCGAACTGCTGCACACGCCGGACTGGGCCAAACCGATCGTGATGCGTGCGATGGAGTTGGACACCCCGCAGTAGATCCACGCCATGTGTGGATGTCTTTCACATCGCGCGAAGGCGCGCCGTGCACGACTGGGCGCCACCGGAGCTGCGGTTAGACTGACCGCACACTCAAGGAGGATGACATGCACGGACCTGCAACGCTCCGCTCGAGCCCGATCCGCCTGACGCTTGCAGCGCTGGCGCTGTCCTGCACGCCGGCGATGGCCGCGTCGCCCGCCGCCAAGCGACCATCGCCGCCCAGCCTGGTGCAGGCCTTGCACGCCGCCGAAGCCAGTCTGCGACTTATTCCAGGCGGCGATATCGAATCGGACTTCCGCCCGGCGTGGACGGCTGTTGCCGATCTCGATGGTGATGGCCGTTCGGAGGTTGTGTACTTCTACACATCTACCTACACCGGTGGCAGCTTCGCGCAAAGCAATGTGGTGGCGGTGATGACGGAGCTGACGGCGAACGATCCGCGCGGCCAGGCAAATCCGAAGAGTCTGTCGCGGATGGAGGCCGAGGATTTCGCGGCCATCCGGGAGTCAGGCTATGGCGATGATGCCGGCATCCAGATTCCTGGTGCGGTGCAGGCGATCCGAATCGAGGGCAACCGGATCATCGTTGCCTTCACTGTTACCGCGGGCGCAACGGTCTGCGAAATTCCCCGCGATTTTCGCCACGTCTGCCCGCCAGAGGGGCCCTATGAGTGGACCCTGCGCTGGACGCCCGGACAGCTGGCCCGCGAGGGCGGGGACGCCGAGGCGCCCCCGGACGGGGCGTGACATCGGTGCCGGCGTGGTATCAGGCCGGCTTGGGCGCCTCACCTTCACTTGCTTCCGGCAACGGCGGCAGGCTCGGGTCCACTGTCACTGGCAGATCGCTCTTCAGCAGCGCAGCGGCTTCCTTGTCACTGCCTACCGCCGGCGGTGAACCGCGCAGCGGCAGGCCGGCGGTTTCCTTCACGAACAGCATCGTGATCAGGCCGATCACCGCTGCGCCCATCAGGTAGTAGGCCGGCACCAGCGGGTCGCCGGTACGTTCCACCAGCCACGCGGTCACCAGCGGCGTGGTGCCACCGAACAACGATACCGAGACGTTGAAGGCGATCGACAGCGCGCTGTAGCGCACCGGGGTATAGAACAGCGCCGGCAGCGTGGACGGCATCGAACTGGTGAAGCACACCAGCGCCAGGCCCAGCAGCATCAGGCCAAGGAAGATCATCCAGTCGTTGCCGCTGCCGACCAGCAGCAGGCACGGAATGGCCAGCACCAGCAACGCAATGCAGGCGCCGATGATCATCGGCCGGCGGCCCAGCTTGTCACTGAACAATCCGCCGACGATGTTCAGCGGCATCATCACCAGCATCACGATGATGATCAGCAGCAGGCCTTTGCTCTCGGCGTAGCCCATGGTGACGCTGAGGTAGCTGGGCATGTAGGTCAGCAGCATGTAGTCGGTGACGTTGAACACCAGCACCAGGCCCATGCACACCAGCAGTTGGCGGCCGTGCACCTGGAACAGCGCGGTCAGCCCGGGCCGGTCGTGCTCGCGCTTCTCGGCTTCCTCGGCGAAGGCGCGGAATGCCGGGGTCTCTTCCAGCTTCATTCGCATGTACAGGCCGAGCAGGCCCAGCGGGCCAGCCACCAGGAATGGAATGCGCCAGCCCCAGTCCAGCATCTGTTCGCTGCTCAACAGCATGTGCAGCGCGGTCACGGTACCGGCGCCGGCGATGTATCCGCCCAGCGTACCGAACTCCAGCCAGCTGCCCATCAGGCCGCGGTTGCGGTCGGTGGAATACTCGGCGATGAAGGTGGCCGCACCGCCATACTCGCCGCCGGTGGAAAAGCCCTGCACCACACGCGCCAGCAGCAACAGCACCGGTGCCCAGATGCCGATCCGCTCGTAGGAAGGAATCAGGCCGATCGCAAAGGTACCCAGCGCCATCAGGATCATGGTGAACGCCAGCACCTTCTGGCGCCCATAGCGGTCGCCGAGCGGGCCGAACACCAGGCCGCCGAGTGGACGCACCAGGAATGCCACGGTGAAGGTGGCGAAGGCTGCGATCACCTGTGCGGTGGGATTGCTCGACGGGAAGAACACCTGGCCGATGGTGACGGCCAGATAGCCGTAGACACCGAAGTCGAACCACTCCATGGCATTGCCGAGTGCAGCGGCACCGACGGCGCGCTTGAGCATGGGCTTGTCGACGACGGTGATCTCATCGACCTTCAGGTGGCGGCGGCGTTTGAACCAGCCGAAGTGGGCATGGGAATCGGGCGTGTCCTGCATAGGGGCTCCCTTGTAGGTATGGAATAGGGGAATGGGTGCTGTGGTGTGTCCCGGAAATCGGAAACGGCGATGCAGGCGCAAGTGGCGCAGGGGCATCGGAAGGGGGCGTGGGGGCCGGGGAATGTGTGCAGGCGCAACGCCACGCGCACGGCAAAGCACCGCCGCAAGGGCGGAAACGCGGCAACGGGATCACAACGGCCGCGCAGTTGGCAGCCGCGTGTCACATCAGCGTGTGGGGATGGCAGGCCGTGGGCCTGCGGGCGTCATCCGCCGGGATCCAGCGCGAGGCGATGGAAATGCAGGGCGGGAGCAATCGTGGCAAGCGAAGCGCCGGTCGGCAGTGCTTCCCACGTAACAGGTGCGCCCGTCACGTAGTGGGTCGTGTCGATCATCCGTTCATCATAACGGCACCGGCGTGAGCGTGCAGCGAAGCGGGCTGATCTGCACGCTGTGTTCCACGTCGCCTGTTCAGAAGGCTCAGGCCGACTTCGCCAGCAAACCGAACATCGTGCAGGCCATCGCCAAGGCGCCCGGCAGTGCCAGTTTCCGCGTGACCAGTGCGGCGCCGATCATCGTGAGCACCGAGAGCATGATGGCCAGGGCGAAAAACGGTTGGCCCTGCAGGAACTGGTGGATGCAGCCGGCGCAGCCGGCAATGGCCAGGCTGGTGGCGAAGCAGATGTGGAACAGTGAGCCAGCGTGCACAGAGGTTCCTCGCGATGATGGAGGCCATAGCGGCAGGCCTCCCGGTAAATTTAGGGCGGATTTCAGATTGCGATGACGGAATCACATCCTGTACGCGCTCTGGTGACATCGGCGTGCATAAGGTGGAGCACACACCCACTTTTCAAATTGATGGAGGATGCAATGGCGCGGACGATTCCCGAAGGAACGCTGATCGTGGTAGCCGACGGTGGTTCGGCACGGGTGTTTACCAACGTGGGCAGCAACCATCAGTTGACCCTGAAACAGGAGGGCGAGCTGCGCCTGCAGGACATCAGTGAGCAGGGCGTGTCCGGGCAGGGGCCTGCGGGTGCCGTGCCGAAGGACATGTCGGTCTCGCAGCTCAACGAGGCGACGTTCGCCAAGCAGGTGGCCGAACAGCTCAATGAGGATGCCTTGAAGAACCGCTATGCGCACCTGGTGTTGATCGCCGACCCGACCACGCTGGGTCGCATTCGTCCGCTGCTGCATAAAGAGGTCCAGGCGCGATTGCTCGGGGATATTGCCAAGGACCTGACCAACGCGCCGCTGGAAGACATCCAGAAGGCACTGGCGGCGTAGCGCTCATGCCGTTCATGCGTGATCACCTTCCGACCGAGCCCACCTTTGCGGGGGTGGCGGCGCAGGCTGGGTGGCAGGTGCTGGAGTTCGGTGCGCCCTGGTGCGGTCATTGCCAGGCCGCGCAGCCCGCGTTGCAGGCCTTCGTCGAAGCGAACGATCTGCCGCATTGGAAGATCGAGGATGGCAAGGGAAGGCCATTGGGGCGAGCGTTCAAGGTGAAGCTGTGGCCGACAGTGGTGCTGCTGCGCGATGGAGAAGAGGTCGCGCGGGTGGTGAGGCCGCTGGACAGTGCGGACCTCATGTCGTTGCAGAGCGCGCTTCCCGGTTGATGATTGAACCCGGCGCGGGACACCGGGCAGTCGCACTGCAGCATGCGGCGTGACAGGCCCGGTGCTAGCATCCGGCTACCACCTGAATCGATCCAAACGCCGATGCCCACGCTGGACCGTCGTCTCCTGATTGCTGTCGCCGCCACGGCAATGCTCGCTTCCGGCCTGGCGTCGGCCGCTCCCGCCAAAACCGCCGCCGACAAGGCCTACGCCTCGGTCGACCCGTTCATTGGTACTGGAGGTGAAGGCCACACCTACCCGGGTGCCACAGTGCCGTTCGGAATGGTCCAGCTCAGCCCGGACACACGCATCCAACCACGCGAAAAGGCCTATGGCTGGGCAGCCGGCTATCGCTACGACGACAGCAGCATCGTCGGCTTCTCGCACACGCATTTTTCCGGCACCGGTCATTCGGACCTCGGCGACATCCTGCTGATGCCGTTCACCGGCACTCCCGGCCTGGAGCGCGGTGATCCGGAAAAGCCACGCAGCGGCTACGCCTCGCGTTTCCGCCACGACGACGAAAAGGCCGAGCCGGGCTACTACGCAGTCACCCTGGATGACTACCAGGTGCGCGCGGAGCTGACCACCAGTGCGCGCGTGGGCGTGCACCGCTATGCCTTCCCCAAGGGCGCCGATGCCAAGGTGCTGCTGGACATGCGCACCAGCATGTACGACTACCCGGGCAAGGTGCTGTGGTCGCGGGTGCGGGTGCGCGCCGATGGCACGGTGACCGGCTTCCGCGAAACCCGTGGTTGGGCGCCGGGCCGCCAGCTGTATTTCGCGATGCGTTTCTCGCGGCCGCTTTCCGGGCATGAGCTGCACAACACCGAGCAGGACATTGTCTACAAGGGCTTCCCGCCGCCGGGCGAGAAGAATCCGGCGCAGCGCGCACAGATCGAGGGGCGCCAGCTGGTCGGCACCTTCGCCTTCGGCAAGCTGGATGCACCGCTGGTGGTCAAGGTGGCGATCTCGCCGGTCAGCGAAGCCGGTGCCATTGCCAACCTCGACGCGGAAGTGGCCGGCTTCGATTTCGACCGCGTTCGCGCGCAGGCCAAGCAGGAATGGACGCAGGCGCTGTCGGTGCTGGATATCGACGCCCCCGAGCACGCCCGGCGCAGTGCCTATACCGCGCTGTACCACACCCTGCTGGGGCCGACGCTGTTCATGGATGCCGATGGCCAGTACCGCGGCTCGGACAACGCGGTGCACCAGGCCAAGGGCTACACCAACTACTCCACGTTCTCGCTGTGGGATACCTACCGCGCGCTGCATCCGCTGCTGACGCTGGTGCAGCCGGAGAAGCGCAACAGCGACTTCGTCAATTCGATGCTGGCCCACCATGAGCACAGCCCGTACGGCATGCTGCCGGTGTGGTCATTCCATGGCCTGGAAGACTGGTGCATGATCGGCTACCACGCCGTGCCGGTGATCGCCGACGCCTACGTGAAGGGCATCCGCGGCTTCGACGCCGACAAGGCACTGAAGGCGATGGTCGAGACCGCCAACTACGGGCCCTACGACGGCATCGCGCAGTACCGCGAGCTGGGCTATGTGCCGATCGACGAGGAAGGCGAAGCGGCCAGCAAGACACTGGAGTACGCCTTCGACGACTGGACCATCGCGCGCATGGCACAGGCGATGGGCAAGACCGATGTTGCGGCCACCTTCGACAAGCGCGCCGGCAACTGGCGCAATGCTTTCGACGAGGACACCGGCTTCATGCGCGCGCGCAAGCGTGATGGCAGCTTCCGCACCCCATTCGATCCCAGCGCCAGTGGATACGGCACCGACTACACCGAGGGCAATGCCTGGCAGTACTCCTGGTACGTGCCGCAGGATGTGGCCGGTCTGGCGGCAGCGCACGGTGGCAGTGACAAGCTGCTCGCGCGCCTGGACGAGGTGTTCAACGCCAAGGTCGACCCGTCCATCTTCGAGCACATGGAAGACATCACCGGGCTGATCGGCTGGTATGCGCACGGCAACGAGCCCAGCCACCACGTCGCCTACCTGTATTCGTATGCCGGTCAGCCGTGGCGCACGCAGGCGCGCCTGAAGCAGATCATGGATACCCAGTACGCCGACCGCCCCGATGGCCTGGCCGGCAATGATGACGTCGGCCAGATGTCGGCGTGGTACGTGTTGACCGCCTTGGGCTTCTACCCGGTGGCCCCGGGCTCGGGCGAGTACATCCTGGGTCGCCCGTTCCTGCCGAAGACCGCAATGCGCCTGCCGAACGGCAAGACGTTCACCATCGTGGCCGATGGGCTGGATGACAAGCACACCTATGTGGGCAATGTGAGCCTCAACGGCAAGCCATTGCAGCGCACCTTCCTGCGCCACGACGAGATCCTGGCAGGTGGCGAACTGCGCTTCAGCATGCAGGCCGAGCCGAACAGGGACTGGCCGGGGCAGGGCGCGCAGGCGCCGTATTCGATGAGCCGTTGATGATGGGTAGGTGCCAACCAAGGTTGGCATCTACCGGAATCCGCCGGCTGGGGTGCTTTTGGTAGGTGCCAACCTTGGTTGGCATGCAGAACATCAACGGCGCCAACCAAGGTTGGCGTCTACCGGAATCCGCCGGCTGGGTGCTTTTGGTAGGTGCCAACCTTGGTTGGCACACGGGACGTCAACAGCGCCAACCAAGGTTGGCATCTACCGGGATCCGCCGGCTGGGGTGCTTTTGGTAGGTGCCAACCTTGGTTGGCATGCAGGACATCAACGGCGCCAACCAAGGTTGGCGTCTACCGGAATCCGCCGGCTGGGGTGCCTTTGGTAGGTGCCAACCTTGGTTGGCATGCGGGACGTCAACAGCGCCCACCAAGGTGGGCGTCTACCGGATGGCGTGACCGGGTGGGTGCCAACCTTGGTTGGCACGCAGGACGTCAGCGGGATCGAAACCGCATCCCCACCCGCGCGCCACCGATCGGGGCGGTATCGATCACCAGCGCCGCATCATGCCGCTGCGCGATCTCGGCCACGATCGCCAATCCCAGTCCGCAGCCGTCGCCTTCTGTGCTGGCCCGGTAGAAGCGTTCCGTGACGCGCGTGCGCTCGGCTTCGGCAATGCCGGCGCCATCATCGTCCACCCATACCTGTACGCCTTCGGTCTCCTGCCGAAGGCCGAGGGTGATCACACCTGGTAGGGAACCGTAGCGCAGCGCGTTGTCCAGCAGGTTGCCTAACGCCTCGCGCAGCAGCTGCGGATCGCCCTGTACCTGCACGCCGTCGTCGGGCCCGTCATAACCCAGGTCCACGCCTGCAGCCAATGCGCGGTCCGCATAGCGCTCCACCACGCCACGCGCCAACGCGGCCAGGTCCACTGGCTGCAGCGGCAGTGCGCTGCCATGTGGATCTTCGGAGCGGCTCAACATCAGCAGTTGGTTGACCAGATGCTGCAAGCGGGCCAACCCGGCCAGCGTGCCGGACAGCGCCAGCTGCTGGGCCTGCGGATCATGCTGGCGCAATGAGCTCTCCAGCTCCACCTGCATGGCCGCCAACGGTGTGCGCAGTTGATGTGCGGCGTTGCTGACGAAGCGCCGCTGCGCATCCTGCATCGCGTCCAGGCGCTGCAGCAGGGCGTTGTAGGCCTCAACCGCCGGCCACAGTTCGCGCGGTGCCTCCTGCGCCGGATCCAGCGGTGCCAACGGATCCGGCCGCGGGCTGGCCAGCTTCCGTGCGACCAGGTTGGCGTGGCCTGCGGCGGCGCCGGTGCCGGACCAGGCCAGCCACGCCGCCAGTGCCAGGATCGCGGCCTGGAACGGCACGCTGGTCAGCAGCAGCTTGCGTTCCAGCCGGTGGCGCTTGCGCAGCGTCTCGGCCACGCGCAGCCGGATGTCATGGCCCGGCCCGGCGCTGACCACCACTTCGACCATGCGCACCGGTTGACCACGCAGACGCGCATCGTAGTAGACCGCATCGTCATTCGCGGCGGCGCTCGCCGGACGCGGCAATGCCTCGGGCAGATCGCCATACAGGCGCCCTCCTGCGGCGTCGACCACCTCGCCATGCACTTCGTCGGCGGTGTCCCAGGTGAACATGCGTGATACCGCCGGGGTGATCTCGATGGATGCGCGGCCGTCCTGCACCGTCACCAGCTCGGACAATGACATCGCCGAGTCCAGCAGCCAGCGGTCGTAGACCTGGCCGGCATAGAAGCGCGCCAACGCGAATGAACCCACCGCACTGCACAGCAGCAGTACCAGCAGCGGCAGCCACAGGCGCCGCAGCAACAGGCCACGCAGGCTGTGCACGCGCTCAGTCACCCACGGCCTCCAGCCGGTAGCCGAGGCCGCGCAGCATGCGGATGCCGACGCCGGCGCGGGCCTGCTCCAGCTTGCGGCGCAGGCGGCTGACGTGCACCTCGATCACCGACAGGTTGGCCTCGTGGTCCCAGCTGTAAAGCGCATCGAACAGGCGCTGCTTGGTCACGGTGCGGCCGGGGTGCTGCATCAACGCTTCGACCAGCGACAGCTCGCGCGCGGTCAGCTCGATACGCTGGCCGTCCACCTGCACTTCGTTGCGGATGCTGTCGAAGCACAGCCGGCCCAATCGCTTCTGTGCCGGTGCGTCACTGCGGCGGCGCGACAACGCACGCAGGCGCGCTTCCAGCTCGCCCAGCGCGAATGGTTTTGCCAGGTAGTCATCACCACCGCGGTCGAGGCCGAGGATGCGGTCCTCCACGCCATCGCGTGCGGTCAGGATCAGCACCGGCAAGGTGGCGCCATCGTTGCGCAGGCGCGAGAGCAGGTCGAGGCCATCCACGTCCGGCAATGAAAGGTCCAGCACCATCACGTCATAGGGTGCACTGGCCAGCGCCGCAGGTGCGTGCAGTCCGCGCGAGAGGTGGTCGCACAGATGGCCGGCACCTTGCAGGGCGCGGATCAGTCCATCGGCCAGGGCGGCATCGTCTTCGATCAGCAGGATTCGCATTGCAAGCTTCGTGCAAGGTTGGGGCAAGTTTGGCGCAAGTGCATCACCTTACCTTGACGCACATGAATTTCTCCTCTCGTCTTGCGGCCGTGCTGGCCACTCTTCTGTGCGCGCCTGTGGCTTCGGCGCTGTCCCTGCAGGACGCGCAGCGCGCAATGGACGCACACAACCCTGACCTGCGTGCGGCGGCACTGGAGCTGCGCGGTGTGCAGGGCGATGCGCAGACGGCGGCATTGCGCCCGGCCACCGAGCTGTCGCTCGGTACCAGCAAGGTCAGCCCCAAGCATGGCATCGGCCCGGGGCGCTGGCAGGACAAGCGCGTGGACAGCACCGTGGGCCTGGGCTGGACCTGGGAACGTGGTGGCAAGCGTGCGTTGCGCATCCGCCAGGCCGACGCGCTGCTGGAAGTCGCAGGGCTGGAGATGCTCGATACCCGTCGCCGACAACAGGTGGCACTGCATGAAGCCTATTTCGGCCTGAAGGGCGCGCAGGAGCGGGCCCAGATTGCCGACGCCAACCGGCAGAGTTCGGCCGAGCAGATGGCGGCGGCGGATAAGCAGGTTGCGACAGGGGCGATGGCGCCGGTGGATCGCGCGCGCCTGGCGGTGGACGACCTGGCTGTGGCGGATGCGGCGCGCGAGGCAGCATTGGATCTGCGTGACGCGCGGCATGCGCTGGGCCTGCTGCTTGGACGCGACGACAGCCAGGACCTCAGCGCCGATGATCCGTGGCCGGCTGCCAGCAGCGTGCCCAGCGTGCGTGTCTCCGACGCGCAGCAGCGCGTGGATCTTCGCGCTGCACGCTCGCGCCTAGCGGCCGCCGATGCCGGCGTGGCCCTGGCGCGCAGCGAGCGCCATCGCGATATCCAGCTGGGCGTGGAGGCCGAACGAGAGCCGACCGACATCAGCGGTGTTACCTGGGGCGTGTCGTTGACCATTCCGCTGGGGGGGCCGTCGCGCGCGCGCGGCGCGATCCAGCGTGCCGAGGCCGACCGTGACAGCGCCGCGCTGGAGCTGCAGGTGCTGCAGCGCGAAGCACGCGCCGAGCTGGACCAGCTGCAGGCCAGCGCGCAGTCCGCCGCACAGCGCCGCAGCGACTATGAGGGACTGCAGTCCGACGCCGCACGCAGGGCGGTGCAGGGCATCGAACTGGCGTACCGGCGCGGTGCCGCCAACCTGACCGATCTGCTGGATGCGCGCCGCAGCTGGCGCGATTTCGAGGCCGCGCTGATCGAGGCGCGCACCGACCATGCCATTGCCCTGGCGCGCTGGGAAGCCGCCACATCCGTTGCCGAAGGAGAATCCCGATGAAGTCCACCGTCGCCCATCGCCCACGGGCGCGACATGCCGTGCTGCCGGCGTTGCTGGCGCTGGCCCTGCTGAGCGGCTGTGGCCGCGAGCCAGCGTCCTATACCGAGGATGCGCCCCAGGTCAGCGCGGGCCAGATCCAGTTTCCCGCCGACAGCCGCCAGCTGGACGTGCTGCGCAGCGAGACAGTCAGTGCCGGCGCCAGCGCCAGCCTACAGCTGCCGGGCCGGGTGGTCTGGGATGAGACGCGCTCCAGCGCACTTCACACGCCGCTGCCGGGGCAGGTAGCGCGCATCGAGGCACAGCCGGGACAGAAGGTGAAAGCCGGCCAGGTCATCGCCTGGATCACCTCGCCCGAGTTCGGCCAGGCTCAGGCTGAAGGTGCCCGTGGTCGCGCCGAGCTGCAGCAGGCACGCAAGGAACTGGACCGTACCCGCGAACTGCATGCGGCGGGAGTGGCGTCGGGTCGTGAACTGGACGAGGCCGAGGCAAACTTCGCTGGCAGTCAGGCTGATCATGCACGCGCGGCCGCCTTCGCCAAGGCCTATGGCAACGGCCAGCGCGTCGACCAGCGCCTGCCGCTGCGCGCGCCCATCGATGGCGTGCTGGTGGAGCGGCGGATGAGCCCGGGCGTGTCGGTCAGCCCCGACAGCGATCAGCCGTTGGCAGTGATCGGCGATCCGGACCGCCTGTGGCTGTTGCTGGACATTCCCGAAAGCCTGGCCGGACGTTTGAAGGCCGGCATGCAGGTGAGCGTGCCGGGTGCAGATGGCCAGCCGCTGCAGGCGACCCTGCAGCATGTGGATGACTTCGTCGACAGCGAACGCCGCGTGGTGCAGGCGCGCGCCGAGCTGGACAACCGCGCACGCGGCTTCAAGGCGGGACAGTATGTGCGCGCCCAGGTGGCGTTGCCGGCCGAGGGCGGTGTCTCGTTGCCCGATGCGGCGGTGCTGCTGATCGACGGCAAGCAGGTAGTGTTCGTGGAAGAGGGCAAGGGCCGCTACGTGCGCCACGCCGTGCACGCCGAGGAGCTGGGTGACGGTCGACTGTGGGTGCGTGACGGTCTGGCGGCTGGCAGCAGGGTGGTGGTCGAAGGGGGCCTGCTGCTGCAGCAGCTGGTCGACAGCGCGCCAGCGGCCGCCAGCACCGGCGCGGGGCATGCCGCCCCATGATCGATCGCCTGATTGCCTATTGCCTGCGCCAGCCGCTGATGGTGATGCTGGCACTGCTGTTGTTCATCGGCGGCGGCATCGCCGCGTTCCGCGTGCTGCCGGTGGAGGCCTTCCCGGACGTCTCCGACACCCAGGTGACGGTGGTGTCGCTGCACCCGGGCCGCGCCGCCGAAGAGGTGGAACGCGAAGTGACGATGCCGCTGGAAGTGGCCTTGTCCGGCATTCCGCATTCGGTGCGGGTGTTCTCGCATACCCAGTTCGGCCTGTCGATGATCATCCTGACCTTCGACGACAAGGCCGACGACTATTTCGCGCGGCAGCAGGTGCTGGAGCGCCTGCAGGGCGTGGAGCTGCCGGAGGGCGTGACCCCGGAGCTGGAGGCGATGAGTTCGGCGGTGGGCGAGATCTACCGCTACGTACTCAAGGGCCCGCACATGACGCCGACCCAGCTGCGCACCGTGCAGGAATGGACGATGGAGCGCAGCCTGCGCACCGTGCCGGGCGTGGCCGATGTGATCAGCTTCGGCGGGTTCGCGCGCACCTTCCAGGTCAAACCGGACCTGGACAAGCTGCGTGATCGCGGCATCAGCCTCGGTGAATTCGCCGAGGCGCTGGAGAAGGGCAGCTCCAATGCCGGCGGCGGCTACGTGGAGCGTGGCCAGCAGCAGTTCCTGATCCGCGGCGTGGGCCTGATGCGTTCGCCGGGTGACATCGGCAACGTGGTGGTGGCGCAGCGAGGTGGCACGCCGATCCTGGTGCGCGACCTGGCCGGCATCGCCGATACCGGCCTGCCACGGCAGGGCCTGGTCGGCCAGGACGACAATGACGATGCGGTGTTCGGCATGGTGCTCATGCGCAAGGGCGAGAATCCGTCCGACGTGCTCGACGCCCTGCATGCGCGCATCGCCGAGATCGAAGCGAACCAGCTGCCGGCCGGGGTCAGCATCGAGCCGTTCTACGACCGCTCCTGGCTGGTGTCGACCACCTTGAAGACCGTCTTCCGCAACCTGCTGGAAGGTGCGGTGCTGGTGTTCCTGGTGCTGTGGCTGTTCCTGTACAACGCCCGCGCCGCGCTGATCGTGGCGGCGATGATGCCGCTGGCGCTGTTGTCGACCTTCCTAGGCCTGCACCTGTGGGGCGTGCCGGCCAACCTGCTGTCCTTGGGTGCGATGGACTTCGGCATCATCATCGATGGCGCGGTGATCGTCACCGAGCACATTGTCTCGCGATTGTCGAAGCTGCCACCTACGGCTGATCGGAAGACGCGGTTCTCGACCATTCTTTCCGCCGCATCGGAAGTGGGCCGGCCGACGTTCTTCTCGATGCTGATCATCATCGCCGCGCACATCCCGATCTTCACCCTGCAGCGCCAGGAAGGCCGCATGTTCGCGCCGATGGCGTACTCGGTGACCTCGGCCCTGATCGGTGCGTTGATCCTGGCGCTGACCGTGGTGCCGCTGTTCTGCTACTGGTGGCTGCGGCGCGACCGCATGCGCGACGGCAACCCGCTGATGGACCGCCTGACCGACTGGTACCGGCCGATCCTGGAGCGCGCACTGGCCCGGCCACGTGCGGTGGTGCTGACCGCAGTGGCGTTGCTGGTGGGTACGTTGGCACTGGGCACTCGCCTGGGCTCGGAGTTCCTGCCCGAGCTGGACGAGGGCTCGATCTGGCTGACCGCCACGCTTGACCCCAGCACCAGCCTGGCCGAAGCACAGCAGCAGTCGCGGCGCATCCGTGAGCTGGTTGGAACCTTCCCGCAGGTATCGACGGTGGTGGCCAAGCTGGGGCGGCCGGAAGACGGCTCCGATGCCAAGGGCGCCAACCAGATCGAGGCACTGGTGGCGTTGAAGCCGGAGAAGGAATGGCCGAAGGGGGTGGACAAGCGGCAGCTGGTGAGCGACCTGCAGCGCACGCTGGAGCAGCGCATTCCGGGGCCGGAGTTCTCGATCTCACAGCCGGTGCGCGACAACATCCTGGAGAGCATCTCGCAGATCAAGGGCCAGGTGGTGATCAAGGTCAGTGGCTCGGATCTGGACGTACTGAACCGGCAGGCGCAGGCGATCCTGGGCCAGGTGCGTGGCGTGGAGGGCGTGGAGAGTGCCTTCATTGACCGCGATGGCTCGTTGCCGCAGCTGCAGATCGAGATCGACCGCGACCGTGCAGCACGGTATGGGCTGAATGTGCGTGACATCGACGAAGTGATCGAGACAGCGCTGGGTGGGCGCCAGGTCGGCGAGCTGTGGGAGGGCGACCGCAGGTTCCCGATCACGTTGCGCCTGGACGATGCCGATCGTGACCTGCAGCGGCTGCGCACGGTGCCGGTGGGCATCGGCGATGGCCACACGGTGACGCTGTCCGACGTGGCCGACTTCCGCATGGCCAGCGGCGCGATCAACATCTCGCGCGAGAACGCACAGCGGGTGAAGGCAGTGAGCATCTTCATCGCCGGGCGGGACATGGGCAGCGTGGTGGCCGACATGCGCAAGCGCGTGGATGCCAGCGTGCAGCTGCCGGAAGGCTACCGGTTGGAATGGTCCGGTGAGTTCGAGAACCAGCAGCGTGCGATGAAGCGGCTGGGCTGGGTGATTCCGCTGTCGGTGCTGCTCATCTTCGTACTGCTGTTCGATGCCTTCAAGGACATCAGCAGCGCGGCGCTGATCCTGGCCAACGTACCGCTGGCGATGATCGGCGGCATCCTGGCGTTGTGGTTGACCGGCATTCCACTGTCAGTGTCGGCGGCGATCGGATTCATTGCGTTGTTCGGACAAGCGGTGCTGAACGGGGTAGTGATGCTCAGTCGTTTCGCCCAGCTGCGCGAACAGGGCATGGACCTGCTGCAGTCGGTGGTGCAGGGCTCGCTGCAGCGCCTGCGCACGGTGCTGATGACCGCACTGCTGGCGATGTTCGGCCTGCTGCCGATGGCGACCTCGCATGCGATCGGTGCAGAGACCCAGAAGCCGCTGGCGGTGGTGGTGATCGGTGGCCTGCTGTCGGCAATGCTGCTGACCCTGCTGGTACTGCCGACGCTCTACTACTGGGTGCACCGGCGTCGCGAGGCCCGCGCCGGCTGACGACGTGTAGAGCCGAGCCATGCTCGGCTGCTTCTGGCCTTTGCGCGAAGAGCAGCCGAGCATGCGCTCGGCTCTACACAGGGATCCACGTCTTGTGTGGAGTTGGCAAGCTCACCACGCCGACCCCTGCCAGGCGATCATCATCGGCACGATCAGCAGGCCCAGGCAGCTGACGCACAGCACCGTCGTGGTGATGTGGAAGAACCAGAAACGGCCTGGCGTTTCAGCACGCCATACCTTCTTGGCGATGTTGACGCCCCAGATCGTAAAGCCATCGGCGATGCCCCCCAGAAAGAAGCAGACGGTCGCCAGTGCCCACAGCACCCAGATCAGGGCCATCGCCAGATTGCGTACGTCGCCAGGCAGCCAGGTCCATAACACCAGCGTCGCCAGCGCCAACAGGCCTCCCAGCAGAAACGTGATCATCCAGAGTCGATACCAGATGCCCGGCTTTTCCATGCGCGTGCCCCCTCCGTTTGGCCGAGCATAGCCAGTCCGGTGGTCCTTACACCATCCCGCCATTGGCGCGCAGCACCTGCCCGTTGATCCACCCGCCATCAGCACCGGCCAGGAAGGCCACCGCACCGGCGATGTCCTCCGGCATACCCAGCCGTTCCAGGGGGTTCATCTTCGCCAGCCGCTCGATCAGTTCCGGTGACTTGCCCTCCAGGAACAGGTCGGTGGCGGTCGGGCCGGGAGCCACCGTGTTCACCGTGATGTTGCGCCCACGCAGCTCCTTGCTGAGGATCGCTGCCATCGTTTCCACCGCCGCCTTGCTGGCCGCGTACACGCTGTAGTTCTCCAGTCTGATGCCGACCACGCTGGTGGACAGGCTGATCAGGCGGCCGCCGTCGCGCACCCGCCGCGCGCTCTCGCGCAGCACGTTGAAGGCACCCTTCAGGTTGATGCCGATGACCCGTTCGAACAGCGCGTCGTCGCTGTCGGCCAGCGGCGCCAGCTGCAGCACGCCGGCGCTGTTCACCACCACGTCGATACCGCCGAAGCGCGCCTCGATGGCGTCGAACAGCTGGCGCACCGCCTGCGGGTCGGCCACATCGGCCTGCAGCGCGATGGTGTGCGCGCCAGTGGCCGTGAGTTCGGCGGCCAGTGCCTCGGCATCGTCGCGGCGGCCGGCGTAGTTGATCGCCACGGCATGGCCGTCGGCGGCCAGGCGGCGCGAAATGGCCGCGCCGATGCCACGGGAACCGCCGGTGACCAGAGCGACGCGGCGGGCGGAGGAGGTGGGCATGGTTGGTTCCAGCAGGGCGCGCCGGACTGGCGCAGTGCCATCTTCGCCATCTCATCAGTTCGGATAATCATGCATAATCCGCCAACATAATCCGGATTGCCGAACAATGGACCGATTCACGGCCATGCGCGCCTTCGTCCGCATCGTCGAGCGCCGCAGCTTCACCCGGGCCTCCGAGGACCTGGGCCTGCCGCGGGCCACGGTGACCGATGCGATCAAAGCACTGGAACAGCGGCTGGGCGTGCGCCTGCTGCACCGGACCACGCGGCTGGTGGTGCCCACCCTGGAAGGGGAAGCGTTCTATGGGCGTTGCCTGCGCCTGATCGCCGACATGGACGATGCCGAAGCCGCGTTCCGTGACGTGCCGCCGCGTGGCCCGCTGCGCATTGAAGTGCATGGCACGCTGGGCCGGCATCTGCTGTTTCCGCATCTACCGGACTTCCTGCAGCATTACCCCGAGATCGAACTGGAGGTCAGCGAAGGCGACCGCTATGTCGACCTGCTGCGCGAAGGCGTGGATGCGGCGTTGCGGGTGGGGACCCTGGCCGACAGCGATCTGGCGGCGCGCCGGTTGACCATGCTGCGGGAAGTTACGGTGGCCGCACCGGGTTATGTGCAGGCGCACGGTGTGCCCGAGACCATCGAATCACTGGAGCAAGGCCACCAGATGGTCGGCTATCGCTCCAGCGCCACCGGCCAGCTGATTCCGCTTGAGTTCCAGCAGGGTGGGCAGGTGCGCTATGTGCCGCTGCCCGCGCGGGTGAGGGTTTCCGGCGCGGACGCATTCCTTGGTGCCGCCTTGGCGGGTCTCGGCATCATCCAGGCACCGCGCTACCGGATGGACCCCTACATCGCGAGCGGGCAGCTGGTCGAGCTGTTGCCGGACGCGCCGCCGACACCGAGTCCACTGAGCCTGGTCTACCCCCGCAACCGCACACCGTCGCCGCGGCTGCGGGTGTTCATCGACTGGGTGGCCGGGGTGTTCGACCATATGAGGTAGTGGGGGGGGGGGGGGGGGGGGGGGGCAAACCCGAGGGGTGGGAGTTGTGCGGGGCGGAGGGGCGCC